>WGAH01000145.1 GCA_015489145.1 Deltaproteobacteria bacterium | reverse complement strand
CCGACGAGGCGCCCCGCGTCGCCCTCTCGGGGGAGGCCGCCCTCGACGAGGCCGGCGGGGAGCCGCTTTCCCCGGACCACCTCCTCCGGGTGGGCAGCGTGACCAAGACGCTGACCGGCACCCTGGTCCTGGTGCTCGCCGACGAGGGCCTCCTCGACCTCGACGCGCCGGCGGCCGACCTCCTCCCCGGGATGGGCCTCGACCCGCGCATCACCCCGCGCCTGCTCCTCGAGCACCGCTCGGGCCTCGCCTCCTACCGCGACCACCCGGAGGAGGTGGTCCGCGGAAAGCGGCTCCCCGCCGGCCTCGTCGAGGGCGGCCTCCCCCGAGAGGGCGACGCGGGGCGCCTCGGCGGAGGCCGTCGTCCAGGCGACGGCGAGGCCCGGCGCGTCGTAGGCGGCCCGGCAGCGGCGGGCCACCGCGTCGAGGGAGGCGCCGCCGCAGGTGGGCGGCGCGCAGGCGAGGGCGAGCAGCAGGAGCACCTTCCGCCGATGCCGACCAGGTGGAGCGGTTTCGCGCGGTCAGCGGCGGCTCGATGCGTCCTCGACGAGGCTGGCGTAGCGGCCGTCGGTCACCTCCACCGCGCCCTCCACCCCGAGGCAGCCCTCCAGGGTGCCCGCGAAGGTGCCGGAGATGGTGCCGATGATCGGCGCCTCCTCCGTGGAGTTCCAGGTGTCGACGGTCAGCGTGCCGGAGGTGGAGCAGTATTCCTGCCCGGCTTCCGGGATCCAGACCAGCATCGCCTCGGCCGCGTCGTCGTCGCCCAGGGCGTAGCTGCCGGTGTCGCCGGGGCTCCAGCTCGCCAGGAGCGAGGCCTGGAGGGCGTCGGCGGGCCAGAGGTCGAGGGAGGGCGTCGCCTCGGCGCCGTACCAGACCGCCCCCGTCGAGCCGCCCTCGTAGGCCTCGCCGTCCACGGTAGCCCGCACGAAGACCGTCACGTCCGGGGTGGGGGCGCCGTCGCCGCAGCCCCCGGCCAGGACGGCGGCGGGGAGGGCGGCCCCCAGGAAGGATGTCGAAACCGACCGGGCCATGACCACCTCCCGCGAGCGGGGCTCGCGCCTCCATCGTAGGCCGGTCCCGGCGGGGGCGCGCTGCGGTCGATCAGGCGCGGGGGGCCATCCAGTCGCCGCCGGGGACGGCCGGGGCCCGCAGGCGGCGCGTCGCCGTCTCGACGGGCTCCGCCGCCGGGGCCACGCTGTCGAAGCGCTCGGGGAGCACCCAGGTCCAGGCGCGGGTGGCGCCGCCCTCGTCGAGGGCCACCGACACGGGGACGCGGGCGTAGAAGCGGGCGGGGGCGGCGAAGCCGGGGCAGCCCTCCAGGGCGTCGAGGCGGGCGAGGCCGGCCTCGGGGTCGGGCAGCTCCCAGACCTCGACCACCGCGCCGTCGCCGGTGCCGCCGAGGTGGAGCATCGGGAAGGCGCCGAGGTCGAGGAGCGTGCCCGGCAGGCGGCCCGTGCCGACGAGGCGGGCCCCGAGGTCGGCGAGGAGCCGGTGGTTGCCGCCGCCCCGGCGCAGGGTGCCGTAGACCGCGACCCGGCCCAGCGGCGGGGGCATCGGTCCGCCCCGGGCGGCGGCGTCGAGCATGGCGGTGTCGCCGAGGCGGCGCTTGCGGTAGCCCTCGCGCACCACCTCCACGTAGTCCTCGGTGGGCGGGACGTGGCGGTCCAGGCGGCGCTCCGGTCGCACGCGGTAGGTCAGCGCCCGCACCAGGCGGGGCGGCCTGCCGGGCACCTCGGCGATCACGTCGACGTGGACGCGCTCGTAGTAGTTCGGGGCCCCTTCCTTGCGGTCGAGGGCGCGCAGGCCGCGCCGCTGCACCCTGAACAGCAGCCCCGGAACGAGGCAGCCGCGGCGCGGCGCCACGTCGAGCGCCCCGCCGCCGCGCGAGCGGGAGAAGTAGTGGAAGCGCAGCTCGTGGTCCGGCAGCCAGGCCGGGACGCGGGCCCGGATGAGGCGCTCGGGCAGGTTGCGCTCCCGCCGCCAGCGCCCCCAGTCGCGGGCGGAGAGGTTGGAGCCGTAGGCGAAGTAGTAGCGGGGAACGTCGTCGGCGCCGGTCATGGCGACCTCCTCGGAGAGTGGTGGAACGGGCGGTTTCCGCCCACGCTTTCCGTCTACGCCCCCCGCGTGACGCGCCCGTGACCGGGGTCGGGCCGACCGGGGAGGGCCGACGCGCTACGGGAGGGCCGACGCGCCGCGCGCAGGCGCCCACCGAGGAGAAGCGCCATGCCCCCCGCCGGTCCCCCCGAGTACGCCTGGCTCGCCCCGATCTACGACCCGGTGCTCGAGCCCGTGCTGCACGGGATGCGGCGGGCCGTCGCCCGGTGGGTGGCGGCGCGCCCCCACCGGCGCATCCTCGACGTCGGCTGCGGCACCGGCCGGCAGATCCGCATGATGCCCGCCGACCGCGAGGTGGTGGGGGTGGACCTCTCGCCGGCCATGCTGCGCCAGGCCGAGCGGCAGGTCCCCGGCCGCTGCCGCCTGGCCGACGCCACCGACCTGCCCTTCGAGGACGGCGCCTTCGACCTGGTGACGACGCAGCTCGCCCTCCACGAGAAGGACGCCGCCACCGTCGCGGCGCTGCTGGCCGAGGCCCGGCGGGTGCTGCGCCCGGACGGCCGCCTGCTCGTCGTCGACTACGCCGCGGGCCCCCACCCCTGGC
>WGAH01000144.1 GCA_015489145.1 Deltaproteobacteria bacterium | reverse complement strand
GGCTGCGCGAGGAGGGCGGCGACGGCCTCGCGCAGCCAGCGCTCGGCGCGGCGGCGCACGGCGGCGCGGGCGGCGGGGGTGAGGAGGTCGAAGGCGGGCAGGCGCACCCGGGGGTGCAGGGGGTCGGGGCCGCGCGCCAGGGCCGCGACGGGCGCCTCCTCCCAGCGCAGCCACCCGTCCTCGTCGAGGCGGAAGGCGGCGTGGGGAGCGCGCTCCAGGGCGGCGACCCGGCGGGCCAGCTCGTCCGCGAGCGCGACGCGAGCGGCCTTTCGGATGGTGCGCGCCGCTTCGGGGTCCGGGTGCTCCGCCGGGCGGAAGTCGAGGCCGACCAGGCGCCCGAGGGGCTGTTCCGCCGCCACCACCCGACCGCCGGGCTCCACCGTCGCCACCAGCGGGCGGTCGTCCGAGAGGCGGCTGACGAGGACGCGGGTGCGGTGGTCGACGAAGCGCCGGGTGAGGCGGTCGTGGAGGGCGTCGCTCAGGCGGTCCTCGACGGCGCGGGCCCGGGCCTGCATCGCCTCGGGGGCCTCCACCCAGTCCTCCCGCCAGGCGATGTAGGTCCAGGTGCGGACGAAGGCGATGCGGGTCATCAGCGCGTCGATGTCGCCGTCGGTGCGGTCGAGGCGGTCGAGGCGGCGGCGCAGCTCGGCGGCGGGGATGCGCCCGCGCGGCCCGGTGAGCCAGGCGAAGACCTCGCCGAGGAGGTCGACGTGGGCGTCGGTGAGGGTCTGGCGGAAGTCGGGCACCCGGCAGACCTCCCACAGCAGGCGCAGGCGGCCCTCGCCGCGCAGGGCGGCGCGCACCTCGGGGCGGGCGCCGAGGCGGGCGAGGGCGTCGGCGTCCTCGGCGCGTCCGGCCGGGCGCAGCCAGGGGCGCGGCGGCGGCCGGTTCAGCGAGTCGAGGAGGGCGTCGAGGCTGCTGAAGTCCAGGTCGGGATTGCGCCAGCGCAGGCGGCGGACCGGGGGGAATTCGTGGTTCTCGACGGCCTCCGCCACCGCGGGGTCGAGGGGGCCGGCCTCGTCGAGCACGCCGAAGCTGCCGTCGCGGGTCCAGCGCCCGGCCCGGCCGGCGACCTGGGCGATCTCGGCGGCGGTGAGCGGGCGGTGGGCGCGGCCGTCGAACTTGGCGAGGTCGGCGAGGGCGACGTGGTCGACGTCCATGTTGAGGCCCATGCCGATCGCGTCGGTCGCGACGATGTGGCGCACCTCGCCGGCCTGGAACATCGCGACCTGGGCGTTGCGGGTGCGCGGCGAGAGCGCGCCGAGGACCACCGCCGCCCCGCCGGTGCGCCGCCGGATGCGCTCGGCCAGCTCGTAGACCCGGGCGGCGGAGAAGGCGACGACGGCGCTGCGGTCGGGCAGGGCGGCGAGGCGCGAGGCGCCGGCGTAGCGCAGGCGGGACAGGCGCGGGAAGGCGCGGTGCTCGGCGGTGGGCAGGGCGCGCTCGACGAGGGGGCGCATGGTGGCGGCGCCGAGAAGCCAGGTCTCGCGCCAGCCCCGGGCGCGCAGGAGGCGGTCGGTGAAGACGTGGCCGCGCTGCGGGTGGGCGGCGAGCTGCACCTCGTCGATGGCGACGAAGTCGACGGGGCGCTCCACCGGCATCGCCTCGACGGTGCACACCCAGTAGCGGGGGCGGCGGGGGACGGCCCGCTCCTCGCCGGTCACCAGGGCCACGGCCTCGTCGCCGACCTCGGCCCGCACGCGGTCGTAGACCTCCCGGGCCAGCAGGCGCAGGGGCAGGCCGATCATGCCGGTGCGGTGGCCGAGCATCCGGCGGATCGCCCGGTGGGTCTTGCCGGTGTTCGTCGGCCCGAGGCAGGCCACCAGCGGCCCGCCGGACCCGGGATACCAGCGCTCGCTCCCGCCGCCCATCGCCGGGAGGGTAGCCCGGCGTGGTGCCTCCGCTCGCAAGTTCCCGACCACCCGGGGCGCCGCCACGGCTGAAGGGTTCCCGGAACCTGCGAGCTCCGGCACCAGCGGTTCCATCGCAAGGGGGGCCGCGCCCCCCGGTGCCTTCGGCACCTCCCCCGCGGCGGCCGCTTCGCGCCCGCGTGCACGCGCCAGGTCGCGCCTGGTCCGGAGGACAGGGACTTCCGGGCGCGTGCACGACCCGGCCCGGGGGAGTCGCGGGCGGCCGGCGGAGGCGATACGGCCCGGGGTCGAGAGGAGGTCGGGATGAAGCGCGTCTGCCTGCTGCTCGCACCGGGATTCGAGGAGATCGAGGCGGTCACCGTCGCCGACGTGCTGCGCCGGGCCGGGGTGGACCTGCGCCTGGTCGGGGTCGGGGCGCTGCACGTGCGCGGGGCCCACGGCATCGTGGTTCGCGCCGACGTGGCCCTCGGCGACGCCGCCGCCGAGGAGTGGGACCTCGTCGTGCTGCCCGGCGGCCTGCCCGGAGCGACGAACCTCCGCGACGACCCCGAGGTGCAGCGCTTCCTCGCCGAGCACGCCGCCGAGGGCGAGGTGGCGGCGATCTGCGCGGCCCCCATCGCGCTCGGGCGGGCCGGCCTGCTCGAGGGCCGGCGGGCCACCTGCTACCCGGGCTTCGAGGACGGGTTGGGGGGCGCCGAGGTGGCCGAGGCCGCCGTCGTCGAGGACGGCCCGGTGGTCACCAGCCGGGGGCCCGGCACCGCGCTGCCCTTCGCGCTCACCCTGGTCGAGCGCCTCGTCGGGGCCGACAAGGCGGCGGAGCTGCGCCGGGGGATGCTCGTCGACCTCGGCGCCGCCTGGGCCGCCGGGGAATGAGCCGCCCCGTCGAGGTGGTGGGGGCGGCGCTGCTGCGCGGCGGCAGGCTGCTGGCGGCCCGGCGGGGCCCCGGGCGGCAGGCCGGCCTGTGGGAGCTGCCCGGCGGCAAGGTCGAGGCCGGCGAGAGCCGCGCCGCCGCCCTGGCCCGCGAGCTGCGCGAGGAACTCGGGATCGCGGTGGAGGTCCTCGACGAGGTGGCCGTCCACACCCACGACTACGGCGACCTCCTCGTCCGGCTGCACGCCCTGCGCTGCCGCCTGCGGCCGGGGTCGCCCGAGCCCGAGGCCCGGGAGCACGCCGAGCTGCGCTGGCTTCGCGCCGGGGAGCTGGACGCGGTGGACTGGGCCCCGGCCGACCGCCCCCTCGTGGCGGCGGTGCGGGCGCTGCTCTCCGAGGCGTAGCCGCGCCGCCGAAGCGGGAGCGGCGGCGGAGCGCCGACCGACCCCCGGCACGCGCGATGGGGGCGCTCGCCGCTGGAGGCTGAGCATTCCGGGCCGGCTTCTTCGCAAGCCCCCCGGATTTGCTAGCCCCGCGGAACAACCCCCGTCCGGATGCTAGCCCTTCGCCCCTCTCGGGCCCTCTCCGGCGCCTCTCCGGCGCCCCTCCGGGGACTGCCCGACGGTAGAAACGGCGTTTTCGCGGTGCCCGGCGCTGCCCCCCCTAGCATCTTGAGGGGGCTTGTTTTTCCGGGTGATCATCTGGAGGGGGCTTGTCGACCCTAAGTTGACCACCCCGGTCACGAAAACGAGCCCTCCTTGGGGCTATCCCCTCTCAACGTAGGCACGAGTCAGGGGCTGGTAGTGGGTTTTTGTGCGTCGATGGCATCTTCCCTTGTGATGTCGAGCAT
>WGAH01000143.1 GCA_015489145.1 Deltaproteobacteria bacterium | reverse complement strand
GACGAGGAGCGCATGGTCCGCGACCTCGTGCGGCGCTGGGTCGACGACAAGGTGGTGCCGATCATCGAGCGCCACTACCGCGAGGGCACCTTTCCGCGGCAACTCGTCCCCGAGCTCGCCGAGCTGGGCCTGCTCGGCATGAACCTCGAGGGCTACGGCTGCGCCGGCATGTCGAGCGTGGCCTACGGCCTGGCCTGCCAGGAGCTCGAGCGCGGCGACTCGGGGGTGCGGAGCTTCGTCAGCGTGCAGGGCTCCCTGGCGATGTACCCGATCCACGCCTTCGGCAGCGAGGAGCAGAAGCGGAAGTACCTGCCCGAGATGGCCGCCGGCCGCCTGGTCGGCTGCTTCGGCCTCACCGAGCCCGACCACGGCAGCGACCCCGGCGGCATGATCACCCGGGCCGTCGACGACGGCGACGCCTGGGTGCTCCAGGGCGCCAAGATGTGGATCACCAACGCCAGCATCGCCGACGTGGCGGTGGTGTGGGCCAAGCTCGACGGGGTGGTGCGCGGCTTCATCGTCGAGCGCGGCGACCCGGGCTTCTCCACCCCCGAGATGAAGGGGAAGCACTCGCTGCGGGCCAGCGTGACCGGCGAGATCGTGCTCGACGGCTGCCGCGTCCCCAAGGACCGCATCCTGCCCGGGGTGCGCGGCCTCAAGGGCCCCCTGAGCTGCCTCACCAGCGCCCGCTTCGGCATCGCCTGGGGCGCGCTGGGCGCGGCGATGGCCTGCTACGAGGCGGCGGTGGACTACGCCAAGGAGCGGGTGCAGTTCGGCCGCCCCATCGCCTCCTTCCAGCTCGTGCAGAACAAGCTCGCCTGGATGCTCCGGGAGATCACCAAGGGCCAGCTCCTCGCCCTGCACCTCGGGCGCATGAAGGACGCCGGCACCATGCGCCACGAGCAGGTGAGCCTCGCCAAGATGAACAACGTGGACATCGCCCTGCAAATCGCGCGCATGGCCCGCGACATCCACGGCGCCAACGGCATCCTCGACGAGTACCCGGTGATGCGCCACGCCGCGAACCTCGAGAGCGTCTACACCTACGAGGGCACCCACGACATCCACAACCTCGTCCTCGGCCGCTGGATCACCGGCATCCAGGCCTTCTCCTGAGGGGGCGGCCGGTGCGCGGGACCCCCGCCCGAGGCGGCCTGCTCCTCGCCGGGGCGCTCGCCCTGCTCCCGGCGGCGCCCCGCGGCGAGACCGCGCTCCCGCCGGACGAGACGCTGGTCCTGGACGAGGCCCTGTGGGGAGTGGACCTTCCCAACGCCGTCGGCCGCCTGGCCCTCGCCTACGACCCCGAGGGCGCCGTGCTCTACCACTGGGGCGCCAGCGCCGCGGCGGTGCTCGCCACCCCCGACGGCGCCCGCCACCCCACCCGCGCCATCGCCCTGGACGCGCCCCGCACCGACGACGCCGAGCTCCTCGTCGACCCCGGCCACCGCATCCTCGTGTGGGCCGACCGCCACGCCCTGCGCCTGCGGGTGATCGACCTCGACGCCGGGGCCGTGGCCGCGCGCCTCGACGGGGAGGCCGCCCCCGGGGGCGTCGACTGGACCCTCGACCGGGCCAACGGCTGGATCTGGGGGGCCGACCGCGCCCGGCGCACCCTGACCGGCTGGAGCCCCGACCTCGCCCGCAGCGTCACCCTGCCCGGACTGCGGCGACCCGCGAGGGTGCAGGCCTCCCCGGGCGGCGGCGAGCTGCTCATCGTCGACGAGGCCGGCTTCGGGCGCCTGCTCAGCTACCGCACCGTCGACGGGAGCTACCGCGAGGTCTGCCGCTTCTCGCCGCGGGCGCCGGTGGAGGCCCCGCCCCGGCAGGTCGGTTTCCTCGACAACGGCGACTACGTGGCCGCCACCTCGGCGGTGGCCGCCTTCACCCCCGACTGCGCGGCCCGCTGGCGCATCAACACCGACCTGCCGGTGACCGCCTTCCTCCTGCGGGGCGACACGATCCTCACCCTCGAGGCCTGGACCGAGAAGAGCCCCCTCGGCAGCGCCCGGCTGTTCGAGACGCGCACCGGCCGCCCCCTCGCGGCGGCGATCCCCACCCGCTACGGGCCCCGGTCCATCGCCTGGGACCCGAACCGCCGCCGGGCCTTCGTCGGCAACGACCTCGACGGCAGCGCCACGATCATCGACGTCGAGGCCGGCCGGGCCGCCGGCACCCTCGACCTCGGCCACAGCGTCGACGCCGTGCTCACCGACGGCCTCACCGGAACTCGCTACCTGCTGGACCAGCTCGGCGGCAACACGGTGTACCGCTGGCGTCCCGGCGAGCTCCCCGAGGCCTGGGCGGCCCTCCCGGCGCCCTTCGACGCGGTCCTCGACGAGGTGGGCCGGACCCTGGTGCTCGCCAGCCACCTCTACCCCGGGGTCTTCCGCGTCGACCTCGACACCGGCGAGCGCCTGCCGACCGTGGACCTCGACCTGCCCCCCAACCGCGGGCGGGCGGTCGGCGACCTCGCGGTGGACCCCACCCTGGGCCTGGCGGCGGTGGCCTTTCCCGAGTCCGGCGGGGTGGCCCTGGCCGACCTTCGCACCGGCCGCCAGCGCTGGGCGGTGCGCCTCCCCTGGCTCGCCGTCGGTGCGGGCGAGGCCGGTCGGCGGGCCAGCCTCGCCCTCGGCCGCCGCCGCGTGTACGTCGCCGGCGGCCCGCGTGCCGCCGTCGCCGCCCTGGGCATGAACGGCGAGGAGCTCGTCCGCACCCGGTGGCGGGCCGCCCCCGGAGCCGAGCCGCCTCCCCTGCTCTACGACGGGGTCCACGACCGTCTCTTTCTCGGCGGACTCGTCCTCGACCCCGACACCCTCGCCACCCGGGCCGACCTCGCCCCCGCCGGGGTGGAGCGGGTGATCCACGCCGGCCGCCGCGAGGTCCTCGCCCTCGGGCGCGCGGGCGGGGCCGACCGCTTCCTCGTGCTCGACCCCGACACCCTGGCGGTGCGCCGGGCCGCCGTCCTCGTCGGCGACCACGGCCCGGCCCCCCGCCCGAGCTGGGACGCGGCCGGGGCGCGGCTCTACCTCGCCGACCCCCTCGGCGCCCGGGTCTTCGCCTGGGACTTCGCCCCGCGCTGAGCCCCGCGCCTCAGGGCCGCCAGTCGGGGCCCCGGTAGGTGGCCCAGGAGTCGTCGGTCTCGTGGACGACGATGCGGCTCAGCCCGGGAAGCTCCGGCGCCAGCCGCTCCCAGATCCAGGCCGCCATGCGCTCGGCGGTGGGGTTGTCCAGGCCCTCCACCTCGTTGAGGAGGTGGTGGTCCAGCGCCTCGAGCAGGGGGGCGAAGGCGCGCTCGATGTCGGCGAAGTCGACGACCCAGCCCGATCGCTCGCCCACCGGCCCGGCGACGTGCACGTCCACCGCGTAGGAGTGGCCGTGAACCCGGCGACAGCGGTGCAGGGGCGAGACGTTCGGGAGGAAGTGGGCGGAATGGAAGCGGAAGCGCTGCACGATCTCGGCGTGGGGCGCGTCCTCGGGGGGGCGGTTCGCGGTCATGGCGGGCTCCGGGGGGCCGCTGGCCTATCCGGGCCCGCCCCGCCCTTCAACGCGCGCCCCCGGTTCGCGCCCAGCGGCCGTCCTCGCCGCGGGCGTAGACCTCCAGCGGCCAGAAGGCCTCGTCGAGCTTGAGGGTGACGACCTCCTCCTGGCCGTCGAGGCGCCGGCAGCGCACCCGGACCGGCGCCCGGTCGCCGAGCCCGCGCACCGCCGCGAGGAAGGCGTCGAGGTCCGGGGTCGGGACGCCGTTCACCGCCAGGACGCGCCGGGTCGGGCGCAGGCGGTAGCGCGCCGCCGGGCTGCCGTACCAGGTCCAGGCGACGTAGACCCCCTCCCGGGGGATGCCCCGCTGCTGCGCCAGCGTCGGCCGGACCTCGTGGAGGAGGGCGCCGGCCCAGCGGACCGCCCGGTCGAGCCCGCCGGTGTCGGCGCGGGCGACGGGCAGGTCCACCCGCAGCTCCTCGCCGTCCCGCACCACCCGCAGGGGCACGCGCTCCCTCCAGGCGAGGCGCTCGAGCTCGCGGAAGCGGGTGACCGGGGCGCCGGCGGCCTCGACGATGAGATCGCCGTCCCGGAGGAGTTCCGCCGCCGGCGTGCCGGCGGTGCGCCGGGCCACCACCAGCACCTGTCGGCGCGCCGGGTCGTGGTCGACGAGGCGCCGGGCGTCGGCGGCGGACAGGCCGAGGTCCCGCGCCCGTCCCAGGTC
>WGAH01000142.1 GCA_015489145.1 Deltaproteobacteria bacterium | reverse complement strand
GTCGAGGCGCCCTTTCGCTTTCTCTCCGGGCTGGCGTTCTCCGGCTGCGAGATCCACCTCGGAAGGACCCGGGCCACGGGCGAGGTCCGGACGGTGTTGCCCGGGGGGCTCGGGTTTCAAAAGGGGAACGTGCTCGGGCTCTATTTGCACGGGATCTTCGAGGACGAGGGCGTGCAAAAAGCCTGGTTCGGCCGCGGGGCCAAAGGATTAGAGGCCACCTTCGAGGCCCTCGCCGACGCGGTGGAGGAACACCTCGACACCGAGCTCCTGGTGGCGCTCGCGGAACGGGGCCAAAGGGCAAGGCGGCCACCCCCAAAGGCGCGCTACCTGCTGCTCGGGGGGGCGAAAAGCGGCAAGAGCCGGCTCGCGGTGGTCCTCGCCCAGCGGCAGGGCGGCGAGGCCGTGACCTTCGTCGCCACCGCCCGCGCCACCGACGCCGAGATGGAGGAAAAGATCCGCCGTCACCAGGCTGAGCGGCCCTCCTCCTGGCGGCTCGTCGAGGCGCCCCGCGACCCGGCGGCGGCCTTGCGGTCGGCCGAGACCCCGGTGGTGGTGCTCGACTGCGTGTCCGTCTGGGTCGCGAACGTCCTCGTGGAGGCGGACGAGGCCGCCCTGGAAAGGGAGCTCGCCGCCCTGATTAAAGCGATCAAGGAGCTCGATAAGACCCTGATCCTGGTCTCCAACGAGGTGGGCATGGGCGTGGTGCCGCCCTCCCCGCTGGGCCGGCGCTACCGCGATCTGCTCGGGGTCGTCAACCAGCGGCTGGCGGCGGCAATGGACCACGTCTGCCTCGTGGTGGCGGGCCGGCCCCTGGCCTTGAAGGGGGTCTGCCCCGAGGAGGTGTGAGATGGAGTTTTTGGTAAAGCCCGTGGAGAAGGTCTGGGAAGAGCGTGCCTGGCAGCGGCTTGATTGCCTGACCAAGCCGCCCCGCTCCCTCGGCAAACTGGAGGAGCTCGCCGCTCGCATCGCCGCGATCCAAAAGACCGACCGCCCCCGGCTTGCAAAAGGCGCGGTGGTGGTCTCCGCCGCCGACCACGGCGTCGCCGCCGAGGGGGTCTCGGCCTACCCGGCCGAGGTCACGCCGCAGATGGTCCTGAACTTCCTCGCCGGCGGCGCGGCGATCAACCAGATCGCAAAGAGCGCGGACGCCGAGGTCTTCGTCCTTGACGTCGGGGTCAACGGCCCCGCCTTTCCCGAGCACCCGCGGTTGATTGCAAACCGGGTGCGCCCCGGCACCGGGAACATCGCCCGCGAGCCGGCGATGACCCTTGATGAGGCCGAGGCCGCCCTCATGGCCGGCTTTGAAGCCGGCAAGCAGGCGCTCGCGAAGGGCGCTACGCTGCTCGCCGCCGGCGACATGGGGATCGGCAACACCACCGCGGCGGCGGCCCTCACCGCCGCCTTCCTCGGCCTTCCCGCCGAGGCCGTTACCGGCCGGGGCACCGGCGTGGACGACGCCGCCTACCGGCGCAAGGTGGCGGTGGTCGAAAGGGCGCTCGCCCGCGCCCGCGCGCGGCTTGGGGACCTTGAACGCGCCCGGCCCCTGGCCGTCGCCGCCGAGCTCGGCGGCCTTGAGATCGTCGCCGCCGCCGGGGTGCTGCTCGCCGGGGCCGAGGCCGGGGTGCCGGTGGTGACGGACGGCTTTCCGGTCACCGCGGGGGCGCTTCTAGCGGCCAGGCTCGAGCCCGCCTTCGCTGGCTACCTCTTCGCCGGGCACCGCTCGGTGGAGCCCGGGCATCGGCGCCAGCTTGAGGCGCTGGGCCTCTTTCCCATCCTCGACCTCGACCTCCGGCTCGGCGAGGGCACCGGCGCGGTGCTCGCCTTTCCGGTGCTGCGGGCCGCGGCCGCGGTGCTCAGCGGCATGGCGACCTTCGAGGAGGCGGGGGTGAGCGGGGGCGGATGATGCGGCCCTTCTGGTTGGCGCTCGGCTTTCTCACCACGCTACCGGTCCCCAGGCTGGGCCGGGTGGCGCCGGGGGAGATGCGGGCCGCCTCGGCCTTCTACCCGCTCGTCGGCTGGGTGATCGGGGCCCTTCTATACGGGGCCCGGCTTCTCTTGCCCGGGCCCGAGGGCCTCGCCGCGGGCTTATTGCTCGCCCTGTGGCTTTTCCTCACCGGCATGCTCCACCTCGACGGCCTGCTTGATACCGCCGACGCCGTGCTCGCGGCGCGCTCGCCCGAAGCCCGGCGGCAGATCCTCGCCGACGTCCACCTCGGGAGCTTCGCCTTCGGGGTGGGGTTCGTGCACCTGCTCTTGAAGTGGCAGGCGATCGCCGCCGCCCCGGCGCCGGCGCTATTGCTGGCGCCGGTCGCGGCCCGGTTCTGGCTCCTGCCGCTGATGAACCTCTTCCCCGCCGCCAAGAAGGAGGGGCTGGGGGCGGGGAAGAGGTTCATC
>WGAH01000141.1 GCA_015489145.1 Deltaproteobacteria bacterium | reverse complement strand
GCCTGCCTGTTCGCGCCGGCGGGAGAGGACCCCGCGGGGGGCTGGGCGGCCTGGGGCGGCTTCGGCGTGAACGAGGAGGCGGCCCTGGCGCTGGTCCCGGCCCCCGAGCTGCGGGCCCACCTCGACGCGCACGGGGAGCTGGACGCCGAGACGGGGCTTCCCGACGGGCTGATGGATGCCTGGACCCCGCTGGGGCGCCTCGGGATGCGCCGGGCGCTGGCGCTGCGCCACGCCGGGCGGATGGTCGGCCTGCTCGCGGTGGGGGGTCTCGCGGACGGGGCGCCCTGGAACGAGGAGGATCGCCGGGCGCTGGCGGTGCTGGCCGGGGCCCTCGCCCCGCTCCTCGAGGCGGCGGCCTGGCGGGAACGGGCCGAGGTGGACGAGGAGACGGGCCTGCCCCGGCCCTCGGCGCTGCGCGAGCGCCTGCGGGCCTGGCTCGCCGGGGCGGACGCCGAGGGCGCGGCCTGCTCCGCCGTCGCCCTGGCCGTGGACGACCTGGCCCGGGTGGAGCGCGACTGGGGCCTGGCGGTGGCCGCCGAGGTCCTGCGCCGGGTGGGACGCCGGGTGCGGTCGGAGCTGGGCGCCCAGGACGTGGCCAGCCACCGGGGCCGGGGGGAGATCCTCATGCTGCTGCCGGGCACCACCGGCGCCGGGGCCCGCCTGTTCGCCGAGCGGCTGCGCCGCGCCATCGCCGCCGAGCTCGCCGCGGGCGGCGTCACCCTGAGCGCCGGGGTGGCCTCCGTGGAGGACGGGGTGCCCGGCGAGCAGCTCCTCGACGCCGCCGCCGCGGCCCTGGCCGAGGCCCGCCTGGCGGGGGGCGACCAGCTCGTCGCGGCCGGCTCCGCCGCCCGCGCGGCCTCCTGAGGGCTGGCGGAGCCGGGGCTTCCCGCTATGGTGGGGGGGTGCGTCCGCGCCTCGCCCCGAGCCCCCGCCCCGTCGCCGCGAGCCTCCTCGCCGTCGTCGCCGGTTGCGCCCCGGCCGACGCGCCTCCCGCCGCCGGCGACCCGGTGCAGGCCTGGATCGTCATCCACGTCGACCCGCTGGCCCGGGAGAGCGAAAACGAGGCGAGCTGCACGGTTCCGGGGCTGGAGCGCTGCGGGCACCCCGTGTTTTCGAGCTGGGCCCAGCGCAACGCCAACCTGCGCTGGCTGGCCGAGCGCTGGCTGGAGCACGGCCGCGCCGCCGACGTCGAGGTCGGCCCCGAGATGGCGCTGTCCTGGGCCGAGGACCCGGAGGTGATCGCCGCCCTTCGCGACGCCGCCGCCGAGGAGGGGGCCGACCCCGAGGAGGTGGGCGCCATCGCCGCCGCGGGGCGGCAGGCCCTCGAAGACGGGCTGGACGCCGGGGTCTTCGCCCTGGGCGTCCACGTCCACTCGCAACTTCCCGACGCCGAGGGCACCTGGGGCTCCGCGCCCAAGGCGCAGAACGGCCCCCAGGCCTGCGAGGGCTGGGCCGGCGAGCCCCTGGTGGAGGGGAGCTGGTCCTGGGCCGAGCGGGTGGTGGACTACGGCCTGAACTCGGCGGGGGTCCTCGCCGACCGGCTCGACGCCGACATCTTCACCTACACCGGCCACCTGCCGCAGACCATGGCGGGCAAGATCCAGGCCTTCGAGGACCCGGACGGCCTCGATCCCGAGGTGTCGACGAGCTTCACCGCGCGCTACCGGCCGGTGAGCATCGGCGAGGCCTACAGCGAGTGCCTCCTCCAGTCGGTGGACCACCCGCCCTTCGAGGCGTGGCCGGCCAGCCCGGACGGGGCGCTGGTGGCCGGCGACGGGCCGCCGGTGATCCCCGGCGAGCGGGTCGCCGGCAGCATGGCCGAGCACCTCGACGCCCCCACCGACGGATCCGCCGGCGCGGGTGGGCGCCGCTTCCTGCAGCTCCTCCTGAACTGGCGGGTGGCGGCCCTCCGGGAGCAGCAGGCGGCGGGATCAGGCGACGATTCGGGTGCCATCGGGGGTGCGCCGCGGCCGTGGACCTGGACCTGGCACGCCCACCTCTTCGACCTCAACCCGGGCCAGCCCTGGGCGCGCGACCCGGAGGGGCGCGACCTGTCCAGCCGCGAGGGCTCGCCGTTCCGGGGCGACACCGGCGCGCTGGCGCGCCTCGCCGACGAGTTCGCCGCCCGGGATTCGTGGGCCGGGGTGGCCAGTCGGGGCGCCGGCGTGGTCGAGTGGCGGCTGCCGCCCGACGCCGAGCTCGACCCGGCGGGCTCGCGCTTCTCCTACGGCGACGGCGAGGAGCCCCCGCCGGCCGACCTCGATCCCGAGCGCTACCCGTACCTGCCCCTGGTGGCCGACCGCCTCGCCCGCGGCCACCTCACCTGCCGGGGCTGGAAGGACGGGGTGGAGGTCTGGGGCATCGAGCGTTGCGAGGCCGGCTGGCTGTGGGCGGCGGCCGGGCCCGGCTACCGCTGCGCGGACCGGGCCACGCCCGACGCCGTCTTCGTGCTGGTCCCGGAGGAGCCCACCTGCCTCGACGTGCCTTCCACCGCCCTTCGCGTCGGTCCGGTCGACGGCGGGCTCGACGACATGGGCGCCCCGGAGAGCTGCGGCGACGGCGGCATCGCCGTGCCGGTTCAGGGGCTCCTCGTCGAGGCGGCGGCGGGCATCGGCTGGCTGGGCGAGGCCTGCCCGCCCTGGAACCCCTGAGCGGCCGGGGGACGGTGCGGGAGGCGCGGCGACCGCATAGGAGGGGCAGCCTGGAGGTCGCCCATGTTCGCACCGAGCGAGGATCAGCAGGCGCTCATCGACGCCGCCCGCGCCGCCGCCGAGGCCATCCTCGGCCCCACCGTCCGCGAGGACGACGAGGCCGAGCGCTTCCGGCGCGACGCCTTCCGCCGCCTCGGCGAGGCCGGGTTGTGCGGCATCCCCACCGCCGAGGCCTGGGGCGGGCTCGGCCTCGGTTACCTCGAGTACGCGATGGTGCTCGAGGAGGTCGCGGCGGTGAGCGCCGCCTACGGCGTGGCCCTCGCCGTCTCGGGGCTGCCGCAGGTCATCCTGGCGCGGTACGGCACCGACGCGCAGCGCGAGCGCTGGATCCCGGGGCTCGCCGCCGGCGAGCTGCTCGGGGGCTTCGCGCTGAGCGAGTCGGGCTCGGGCAGCGACGCCGCCTCCCTCAAGACCACCGCCCGCCGGGTGGGCGACGAGTGGGTGCTCAACGGCAGCAAGTTCTGGATCACCCACGCCGGCGTCGGCGACGTCTTCATCGTCATGGCGCGCACCGGGGGCCCCGGCGCCCGGGGCATCAGCGCCTTCATCGTCCCGGCCGACGCCCCGGGGGTCTCCTTCCCCAAGCGCGAGGAGAAGATGGGCATGCGCGCCTCGCCCACCGGCGAGGTCCTCCTCGAGGACGCCCGCATTCCCGCCGACCACCTCGTCGGGAAGGAGGGCGAGGGCTTCCGCATCGCGATGAGCGCCCTCGACAGCGGGCGCATCACCATCGGCGCGATCTCGGTGGGGCTCGCCCGGGCCGCCTGGGAGTACGCCTCGCGCTACGCCTGCGAGCGGGAGCAGTTCGGCCGGCCGATCATCCGCTTCCAGGGCGTCGGCTTCATGCTCGCCGACATGGCGATGCGGGTGGAGGCGGCGCGCCTGCTCGTGCACAAGGCCGCCTGGCTGCGCGACGAGGGCCGACCCTACACCCACGTCGCCGCCATGGCCAAGTGCACGGCCACCGACACCGCGATGGCCGTGACCACCGACGCCGTGCAGGTGCTCGGCGGCAACGGCTACATTCGCGAGTACCCGGTGGAGCGCTACATGCGCGACGCCAAGGTGATGCAGATCGTCGAGGGCACGAACCAGGTGCAGCGACTGGTCATCGCCCGTCACCTCGAGCGCACCTTCGGGCCGCGTTGAAGCGCGCCGGTCGCCGAGGGGTATACTCCCGCGCGGGGGCAGCAAGCCGATGAAGATCTGCCGGACCTGTGGCTCGACGTACAAGGACGGCGTCGATTTCTGCTTCAAGGACGGGACGCCGCTGGTGCCCGCGCCCGACGAGGCGGCGACCGGCGCCGCCGACGTGCTCTCGGCGGTGGACGCGCCGGATCCGGTGGGCATCCGGCCGCCGGTGGCGCCCGAGGACCTGCCCGAGCCGGCCGGCCTCAAGCCCGCCCGGCCGGTCCCGGTCCCCGCCGACCTTCCGCCCCTCGACGCGCCGGAGGAGCCCGAGTTCGACCTCCCCCCGGGTGATGCCCCGG
>WGAH01000140.1 GCA_015489145.1 Deltaproteobacteria bacterium | reverse complement strand
GTCGAGGCGCTCGCCGTGGGCGTCGACCCGCAGGACGTGCCCCGGCGGCACCGCGTGGATGTCCTGGAACAGGGTGCGCGGGGCGTGGACGTAGCGAAAGCTCAGGTACTCGGCGAGGTGGTCGGTGGCGAGGCGACGGCGCGTCCAGGGGAGGGCGAGCAGGCCGTGGACCTCGGAGGCGAAGGCGAACAGCGGGCCGTCGCGGGTCCACAGGAGGGGGCGGCGGCCGTGGCTGTCGCGGGCCAGCCACAGCGTTCGCCGGCGGCCGTCCCAGACGGCCAGGGCGAAGGCGCCGTCGAGGTCGGCGAGGACCTCGGGGCCGCGGCGGTCCCAGTCGGCGAGGATCGCGGCGCCGTCGGCCTCGGGGAGCCAGGCGTCCAGGAGGATCGCGGCCCGCCCGTCGTCGGCGACGGCCAGCTCGTCCGGGGCGGCGCCGGCGGGGGGCTCCCGGAACAGGCGCGCGCCGAGGGCGGCGGGGCCCTCGACCCGGGTGCGCGCGCCGGCCCGGCCCCGGTGGGCGAGGGCGGCGAGCATGGCGTCGAGCTGCCCCCGGTCGGGCGCGCCCCCCTTGTGCCGAACGATCCCGGCGATCCCGCTCACGTCCTCTCCGGCTGCGCGGTGCGGGCGCATCCTAAGCCGCTCGCGGCCTCGCGTCCCCCGGGCAGCCGTCCCCGTCGGCGTGCAATAGTGGGCCCCCATGTGGTGGCTCCTCCTCGCCTGCACCGGCTCCTCCCCCGCGCCCGAGGGCGCCGGCCCCGCGCCGCAGGGCGGCGGCTCCGTCCCCGCGGCGCGGAACGCCCGCCCCGACATCGTGCTGGTCGTCATCGACACCGTGCGCGCCTCGCACACGAGCGTGCACGGCTACGAGCGCGACACCACCCCGCACCTCGCCGAGCTGGCCCGGCGCGGCGCCTGGTACTCCCACGCCTACGCCCAGGCCCCCTGGACCCTGGCCTCGTTCTCGACGATCTTCACGGGCCTGTACCCCTTCGAGCACAAGGTGGCCCGCGACGACGAGGACGCCACCGCCTTCGGCCACCTCGACCCGGCCACGCCCACCCTCGCCGGCACCCTCGAGCAGGCGGGCTACGCCACCGCCGCCTTCATCAACAACACCTTCCTCGCCCCCGAATTCGGCCTCAACAGCGGCTTCGACGTCTACGACTACCAGGGCTCGCTCAGCGACAGCCACCGCAGCGCCGAGGCCACCGTCGAGGCGGGGCTGGCCTGGCTCGACGCCCAGCAGGGCCCGGCCTTCCTGCTGCTCCACTTCATGGAGCCGCACCTCTCGTACCGACCCCCCGCCGACGTCCACGGCCTGTTCGCGAAGGGCGACCCGCCGGAGTCCATCGCGAAGCCGCGCAAGCCCGGGATCAACAACGAGGTGTTGATGCAGACCGGCGCCTACGTCCCCGACGACGCCGGCAAGGCCTGGATGAGGGCGATGTACGACGAGGAGCTCTACACCGCCGACCGGGCGCTCGGGAAGCTCGTGGCGGCCCTCGACGCCCGCGAGGCCTGGGACCGCACCCTGCTCGTCGTGACCGCCGACCACGGCGAGGAGTTCTGGGAGCACGGCGTCTTCGAGCACGGCAGCGACCTGTTCAGCGAGCAGACCCAGGTGCCCCTGGTCGTGGCCGGGGCCGGCGCGCCCCGGGGCCGGGTGGACGTGGTGGTCGAGCACGTCGACCTGTTCCGCACGCTGCTGGACGTCGCCGGGGCCGCCCCGCCGCCGGGGAGCCACGGCGAGGACCTGTTCGCCCTGGCCGGGGCCGACCCGGTGAAGACGCGCCGCACCGCCTTCTCGGAGAACTGCCTCTACGGTCCGCCGCGGCTTTCCCTCGTCGACGCCGACACCCGCTTCGTGATGAGCCTGGTGGACGGCTACGGCGAGGCCTGGACCGTGGGCCCGGACGGCGACGAGGCCGAGCGCCTCCAGGGCGAGGCCCAGCTCGCCGCCGGCCGCCGCATGGTGCCGCTGGTGCGGAGGCTACGCGGGAACTTCGACCCCATCGACACCTCCCGCGCCACCAGCGTGCCCTCCTACGAGGTGTTCCAGCAGCTCTCGGCGCTGGGCTACCTCGAAGACCGCTGAGGGCCGCGGGTGCGTCCGCTGCCCCCCGCGCGGGTCCTCGTCGCCCTGGGCCTGCTCGCCGCCGGCCTGGCGGCGGCGACGAGCCTGCTCGCCGCCGGGGGCGTGCCCCACGTCACCGACGAGGTGGCCTA
This sequence comes from Deltaproteobacteria bacterium, assembly GCA_015489145.1. Taxonomy (GTDB): domain Bacteria; phylum Myxococcota_A; class UBA796; order UBA796; family UBA2385; genus S143-5. Next base: position 384 of record WGAH01000140.1, on the reverse strand, counting down.
CACGCTGCAGGCCCGGCTGTTCGCCCACGGGATGCGCGCGGGGCCGCCGGCCGACAACGCGAGCATGATGGTCTTTCCCTTCTGGGAGATCCACGGGGCGAGCTACGCGGTCTTTCCGCCGGGCTGGCCGGCGCTGCTCGCGGTGGGCGAGGCGGCGGGGCTGGCCTGGCTGGTCAACCCGCTGCTCGTGGCCCTGCTCCCCGCCCTGGCGGCGCGCATCGCCCGGCACCTCGACGCGCCGCCGGGCCGGGCCGCCCTCGTCGCCGCCCTGTCGCCGGCGGCCTGGGTGATGGCCTCCTCGCGCATGGCCCACACCTCGGTGCTGGTGGCCCTGGGCGTGGCCCTGGTGGCGGTGCTCGACGACGGGCCGCGGCGGCGCCTGGC
>WGAH01000139.1 GCA_015489145.1 Deltaproteobacteria bacterium | reverse complement strand
GCGATGTAGGCGTCGGCCAGGTCGGCGCAGGTCGGGGCCCCCTGCACGCCCGCCGGAGCGGCCGCCGTGACCGTCACGCAGACCGCCCACGCGCACCCCATCGGGTCGGCCAGCGCCCCGTCGCACAGCCAGTGCGCCGGGTCGGCGGCGATCACCGCCTGCACCGTCCGCTCCTCCTCGACGGCCGGGGCGGCGGCTGCCTCGGCGGCGTGGGCCGCGCCCTCGGCTGCATCTCCGGCGTCCCCCCGCCGGTGGGTGAGCGCCACGGCCCCGCCGGCCCCGAGGGCCACGCCGAGCGCGGCGGCCAGTGCGATCTCGATCATGCTCCCCTCCATCACGGCTCGCGCTCCGGCTGCACCGAGCCCTCGGTCCCCGCAGCATCGCCCCACAGCGCCGACGGCGGGGCCGCCGCGCCGACATGCCGCAGCCCGTAGGCGACCGTCCCGGCCCCGCCGCCGCCGGCCACCGCGAGGGCGACCTGGGCGAGCGCGGGCACGACGACCGGGGCGACCTCCGGCGACCGCAGCGCCACGAGCACGATCAGGACCCCGAGGGCGGCGAGCACGCCGAGCGTCCAGCCGGCGAGGGTGGCGGTGGTGCTGCGGGTCATTCCTCGCCCTCCCACGGCGCGGGCTGGCCGAGGAGCAGCCAGTCCGCCGTCTCGTCCTCGGCTGAGTCGGCCGCCTCGGTGATGGCGCGGACGAGCCGCCGCACTGCGTCGGGCCACCTCGGCGTGCCGTCGTCGAGCGGCACGAGCACCGCCGCGCTGCCCCGCGTCGCAACGCCCCACGCCTCGTTGGCGCGGGTGACCTCCCACCCGCCGGCGCGCAGGCGCTCGACGACCTCGGCCACCGTAGGGACAGGGTAGACCTCCTCGGTGGACACCCGCATGAGCATACGCACGATCATCGCGCCCTCCCGAGGAGCCAACCGGCCACGAAGCCGGCGTCATGGCCGGTCTGCCTCGCGATGTCCTCGACGAGGCGGCGAAGGTGGAGTGGGTAGTCGGGGTCCTCGCCGTCGTCCGGGACGGTGACCCCACCGTAGTCGTCGTGGTAGAAGCGCCCCATGACGCGCCTCCACCCGGCGACCTCCAAGCGGTGGTGCAGCTCCCCGACCGTGGGGACCTGGTAGGCCACCCGCGTCGGGATGTAGACGACGGGGCGCACGCTCATGGGACTACGCCTTGTTCTTCCCCAGCACGCCCCTGTGGGCGCGCATGATGGCGCGGTCGCGCGTCATGGCCATGCACTCGCGCAGCAGTTCGAGCTGCCGCTGGTTCTCCCCACAGGCGAAGGGCCCCGCCTGGAAGCCCTCCAGCCGGTCGATCAGGATGGCGTACAGCACCGCTTCGGTGACGCCGGGAACGCTGCCCTCGGCCTCCCGTGGGCCGTGCTGGAACTGGATGCTGGCGACCTTGAGCAGGTGGTCTCCGTTGCCGCTCAGGTCGTAGTAGACGCCGTAGTCGTGGCTCGCGCCGCCGCCGTTGGGGTCGCGCTCGTCGGCGTGGATGCGAAGGCGGTCGTTGAGGCCCAGGCCATCCTCGTGGCCGTGGACCGCGCGGGTGTAGTTGTCGTTCATGTTGGCTCCTGCTGGTTGCGTGGCGGTGGCTACACCACCTGCCACTTGATGGACTTGGCGACGAGGGTGCCGCCGGGGTTGGTCGTGCCCCTGTGGCCGACCATCACGTAGGCGTGGGGCGACGCGCCGGCGGGGGCGGTGGCCGTGTCCTCGTAGGAGACGGTGGGTGCGCCCGCCGCGTCGTAGCCGACGACCGAGACGCTGAGCACCCCGGTCGAGGCGTAGGCGACGTGAACACGCATCTTCACCGTCGCCGTCGAGGCGAGGTGCGTGATGGTGCCACCGTCGGGCATGTACCATCCCGCGCCGTCGTTGCCCGCGCCGACTCGGCCGAGGCCGCCGCCGACGACGCGCGTGCGGGCCGCGTCCCCAGCGCCGATGCCGAGGTAGACGTAGTCCCCCGTCCAGTCGCTCAGGCCGGCGTCGCGCTCGATCTCACCGATGAAGACGCTGCCAGCCGGCAGCGCCCCGAGGTCGAGCAGCACGATGCCCGCCGCGCCGTCGGCGTTCGTGTTGTCCACGAGGGTCACGCTGTTTGCGGAGCGCCCGGTGACCACCCCGCTGGGGTCGTCGAGCGTGAGGCCACTGAGGTTGTCCACCGCCGTCCACCCGCCGGAGGACTGCGCCCGCATCTTGTACCGCATGGGGCTACTCCATCTCGACGGTGATGTTGACCGACGCGCCGTCCCCTGCGACGAACAGGGAGGAGCAGTACCCCCGCTGGTGGGGTCGGACCTCGAACAGTGGGGCGTCGCCCACCGCCACGGAGAGCTTGTGGGTGCCCACCGGGCCCCCATCGGTGGGTTGCTCCGTGGACCCGGGGTAGCCGTTCTCCTCCCCGGCGACGAAGAAGCCGCCGTCCCCCTTGAGCGTCACGGACGCCGCTCGCGCGGGCAGCTTCACCTCGGTCCAGGTGGTTCCCACCGAAATCACGGCCATCGTGGGAAGCTTCGGCACGGCCGACAGGTCCACGGGCATGGGTCACCTCACGAGGGGAGCATAGCACACCGGGGGTCACCCTTGCAGCGTCACCCGAGGGCCGCTGCCTCGGGCCGCTGCCGTGGCGGCGCGGTGGACGAGAGGGAGCCAGGATGGCGGGTTTTCCCTACGAGCGATGGCCGTGTTGATCAGCCCGAGCGTGTCCCCGACCCTGTCTCTTATACACATCTGACGCTG
>WGAH01000138.1 GCA_015489145.1 Deltaproteobacteria bacterium | reverse complement strand
GGGCAGGTGGGGGGCTCGCCGGAGCGGCAGGCGAGGGCCAGGACGAGCGGCCAGGAGCGGGCGAGGGGGCTCGGAGCGCGCATGAGGCGCCGCTATGGCGGGCGTCGCGGGCACGCCAGGGCTCAAGTCTGTCCACCGGGTCCGATGGAGGCGGTTCGTCGCGACATGTCGAAGTGAGGGTTAGGCCCTTCCCAGGCAAGGGAGTTCGTGCGACGGTAGGATCGCGCCGGCCGGCGCGGTCCTGCCGCGGCCGGCCCGGGCGTTCCGGGTCGAGCGCGGACCGCCGCGGCATCTCTTTCAGGTTCAGGCAGCACCCAAGCAGCACGGAGACGGCTCATGCAGAGGCTGGACGGTTCGGTGGCGCTGCTCGCCTTGCTGGCGGGCTGCGTCCACATCTCCGACGAGGAATACGCCTGGCGGGTCGCCGGTGGCGACACCGCCGCGGGGGGCGACGGCGGCGCGGACTGCGTCGAGCACGTCTGGTACACCGACGCCGACGGCGACGGCTACGGCGACCCCACCAGCCCGGTCGAGGCCTGCGAGCAGCCCTCCGGTACGGCGGCCAACTACGAGGACTGCGACGACGGCGACCCGTCGGTCACCACGGTCCGCACCTGGTACATCGACGCCGACGGCGACGGCTGGGGCGGCGAGGGCACCACCGTCGCCTGCGCCGCGCCCACCGGCTACACCGCCACCACCGGCGACTGCGACGACAGCAGCCCCTCGGTCCACCCCGGCGCCGTCGAGGACTGCTCCACCGAGGCCGACGACGACTGCGACGGGATCACCAACGAGACCGACGCCCTCGGCTGCACGGACTGGTACGTCGACGCCGACGGCGACGGGTTCGGCGGCGACGACTCCACCTGCGCCTGCGAGGCCGAGGGTTCCTACACCACCGCCGAGGGCGGCGACTGCGACGACGGCGACCCGGAGGTCAACCCGGGGGCCGCCGAGGTCTGCTACGACGGCGTGGACAACGACTGCGACGGCAGCCCCGGCGAGTGCGCGGTCGAGGGCGGCGGGTCGCTGGGCGACGCCACGGCCACCCTGCTCGGCGCCGCCGCGGGCGACCTGACGGGCTACGCGGTGGCGATGGTGGGCGACCTCGACGGCGACGGCGTCGGCGACCTCCTCGTGGGCGCGCCGAAGTCGGCGGTGGCCGCCAGCCGCGCCGGCACCGCCTGGCTGCTCTCGGGGCCGATCTCGGCGGGCGACCACGCCCTGGCCGACGAGGCGATCGCGATCACCGGCGACGCCGCCGACGACTACCTCGGCTGGTCGGCGACGGCCCTCGGCGACGTGGACGGCGACGGCTTCGACGACTTCGCCCTCGGCGTGCCGCTCTACGGCGAGGCCGACGCCGGGGTGGCGGCCCTGGTGCACGGCCCGCTCACCGGCGACGCGGCGGTCTCCACGGCGGCCACCCTGTTCTCCGGCGACGCGGACGGCGACCGCCTCGGCCAGTCCATCGCCTCGGCGGGCAACGCCGGCGGCGGGGCCGGCCTCATCGTCGGCGCCTACCTCGAGGACTCGGGCGGGTCGGCGGCCGGCGCCGCCTACCTGGTGGAAGGCGACGCCCCCGCGGGCTCCGTCGGCGCCTCGGCCACGGCGATGATCGTCGGCGAGGCCGCCGGGGATCGCCTCGGGTTCTCGGTGGCGGGCGGCAAGGATCTCGACGGCGACGGCATCGACGACCTGGTCGTCGGCGCCGACCGCTCGGACTACGCCGCGGTCAACGCCGGGGTGGCCTGGATCTTCCTCGGCCCCGTCTCGGGCACGGTGTCGGCCGGCGACGCCGACGGCGCCCTGGTGGGCCAGACCAGCTACGAGTCGCTGGGCTACGCGGTGGCGCTCGCCGACGACCTCGACGGCGACGGCCAGGCCGACGTGGTGGTCGGCGCCCCCGGCTACGGCTCCTTCGCCGAGGCCGGATCGGTGCTGGTGCTGTACGGTCCCGCCGACCAGGTGGTGGCCGACACCTCGGCCGACGCCGTCATCCAGGGCGAGAACGCCGGCGACGGCTTCGGCTCGGCGGTGGCCGACGCCGGCGACTTCGACCAGGACGGCAAGGGCGACCTCATCGTCGGCGCCTCCTCGGCGGGCGACGGCGGCGGGGCCTGGCTGGTGCTGGGCCGCATCGCCGGCACCCTGTCGGCCAGCGGCGACGCCTGGGCCTTCGAGCCCCTGGCGGCCGGCGACGCCGCCGGCGCCTCGGTGGCCGGCGGAGGCGATCTCAACGGCGATGGCGCCCCCGACCTGGTGGTGGGGGCCACCGGCGCCGACGGCTCGGCGACCGGTTCCGGCGCCGCCTACATGCTGCTGGGAGGTGGGCTGTGATGAAGCGGACGACGATGATCCTCGCGGGCTCCTGGCTGGTGGCGGGCCCGGCCCGGGCCGAGTGCTCCGAGCCGGTCCCGGTGAGCCGCCTGGCCCAGGACGTGTCGGCGGCCGACGCGGCCTTCGCCAACATGGACGACACCAGCTACTACAACGCCCGCAACGCCGTGCTCTCGGCGCTGCCCTGCGCCGACGCGCCGCTCAGCGCCTCGCAGGCCGCGGCCCTGTACCGCATGTTGGCCCTCGGCACCTTCCTCGACGGCGACCACCCGGGCACGGTCTCCTGGTTCCGGGCGCTGCTGGCCGTGGCCCCGGGCTACCAGCTCCCCGACGACATCGCCCCCGAGGGCAACCCCCTGCGCCTCGACTTCGAGGTGGCCGGCGGCCTGCCCCGGGCGCGCACCGACGCCCTGCCCGAGCCGCAGGCCGGCCAGGTCCTCGTCGACGGCGAGCCGGCCAGCGAGGTGCCCACCGACCGCCCCTACCTGTTCCAGTACGTCGACGAGTCGGGCGCCGTCGCCACCACCCGCCTCGTCCAGGCCGGCATGAGCCCGCCCGAGTACCCCTCCCGGCCGGCGCGGGCGCGCGAGGGCGTGGCGGTGAACGTGCCGCTGGCGGTGGTGGCGGGCGTGTCCGCCGTGGCGGCCGGCGGTCTCTACCTCGCCGCCGCCGAGCAGGAGTCGCAGTTCTGGGATTCCAAGACCGCCGCCGCCGACCTCGACGCCTACCGCTCCCGGGCCAACACCCTCGGCGCCCTGTCCGCCGGCGTGGGGGTGGTCGCCGTGGGATCGGGGGCCGCCGCGGTCCTCGTGGGAAGCTGGTGATCCATGACGCCGAGGTACGAGGTCGGCGAGGTGGTGGGGCGGGGGCCCTTCGGTCCCAGCCGGGCGGGTTTCGAGCGCAAGGGCCGCAAGCGGCCGGTGCTCGTCGACTTCCTCGACCAGGTCGAGGGGGTCGACGTCGAGGCGCTCGTCGCCGCCCTGCGCGCCCGGGTCGAGCGCGTCGAGGCCCTGCGCCACCCCTTCATCGCCCGCGTCCTCGACCTCGGCGAAGTCGAGGGCCGGCCCGCCCTCGTCACCGGCTTCGCCGGCGGCTGCACGCTGGAGGCCGTCCTCGTCGAGGCGCCGGTGCCGGTGGGCGTCGCCGCCGACATCCTCCGCAAGGTGGCCCGCGCCCTGCACGCCGCCTGGGACCGCGCCCCTCGCGGGCGCAAGCCCTTCTTCCTGGTTCACGGCGACCTCTCGCCGGTCCACGTCCTCCTCGACGAGGCCGGCGGGGTGTTCGTCCGGGGCTTCGGGATGCCTCCCGCCGAGGAGCCGGTCCCCCGCGACCCGGTCCGGGCGGTGCTGCCCTTCCCGACGCCCTACACCGCCCCCGAGGCCGGCGCCGGCCGCGTCCTGCCCGCCTCCGACGTCTACGCCGCCGGCGCGATCCTGGCCCACCTCCTCACCGGGTCGGTGCCCTCCTACGCCTCGCCGCAGCCCGACTGGCACGAGGTGGTGGTCAGCACGATCTCCGAGCGCATCACCGAGGCCACGGGCATGACGGCGGTGGCCGAGCTGGTCGAGGCCTGCCTCGCCATCGACCCGTCGGCCCGCCCCACCGCCCACGAGCTCGAGCAGGAGCTCGACCGCCTGCGCCAGCGCGAGCCCGACCCGAGCCTCCCGGAGTGGGCGCGGGTGGTGGTGCCCCACGTCGCCCAGGGGGCGCGGCTCGAGGCCTCGCTGATGCCCGGCGGCGACCGGGACGAGTCCGAGCGCCGCGAGATCCTGCGGCGGGTGCGCGAGAAGGCCGCCGAGGCCCGCGCCGCCGACGAGGGCCCGCCGGGCTCCATCGACGCCGTGTCCTTCGTCGCCCCGCCCGACGCCCGGTCGGCCGGCGAGCCCGAACCCGCCGGCGAGACCGTCGCGCCGGGCGACGCGCCCACCGTCGACGAGGAGGCCGAGACCCTGCGGGTGGTGCTCCCCGAGGGGGCGGTGGGCCTCGGCGAGGCGGCTCCCGGCGAGCCCCCGGAAGGGGCGCCCCCCGAGGAGCCCGACGCGACCGGGCTTCCCGAGCCGCCCTCCCCCGAGAGGGCGCCCGCCGCGGCCGAGGTGGAGGCCGAGGCGCCCGCCGCGGAGGAGGCCGCCGACGCGGGCTGGCCGGAGGAGCCGGCGGCGGAGCCCGAGGCGACCGACCTTCCCGAGGCCACCGCCGCCGAGCCGCCCGCGGAGGTGGAGGAGCCGGCGGCGGAGGAGGCCGCCGACGCGGGCTGGCCGGAGGAGCCGGCCGCGGAGGAGGGCGGCATCTGGCCCGAGGAACCCGACCTGGGCGCCGGCCTGTTCGACGACGAGCCCGAGGAGGCGGAGGCGGCCGGGGAGGCTTCCGGGGAAGATGCGGCCTGGCCCGACGACTCCGCCGAGGGGAGCGGCCTGTTCGACGACGCGGACGAGGGCTCGGACGACTGGCCCGAGGAGCCCGTCGCGGAGGCCTCGCCGGCGGGTGAGGCGCCGCCGACGGAGGAGCCCCCGACGGAGGAGCCCCCGACGGAGGAGCCGCCGACCGAGGCCGCGCCCGTGCAGGGCGTCCCGGAGAGCGCCGAGGCGGAGGCCGAGGCCGACGAGGACAGCGACACCGAGGTCCCCGCCGACCGGCCTCCCCGGGAGGCCGACGAGGGGCCCCGGGCGGACGGGGCGGACGAGCGCCCGCTGCTCTTCGTCGGCGACGATGACGCCTCCCGCGACTTCGAGATGGAGGAGGCCCGGGCCGGCCTTCGCCGACCCGTGGTGCTGCTGCTGGCGGCGGCGGTGGCGGCGGTCCTCCTGTTCCTGTTCTGGAAGGCCGGGGGGACGGGCGACGCGGGGCCGTCCCGGACG
>WGAH01000137.1 GCA_015489145.1 Deltaproteobacteria bacterium | reverse complement strand
GTCCGCGACGCCGAGCAGCGGCGCGTCGTCCGGCACCGGGTCGAGGCGGCGCCCCCCGCCGGCATCCCCCTGGCCGGAAACCCCGTGATCGCCGTGGTCGGTGGGCCCACCGGGCCGGCGATGCGCGTGGCGACGGCCCTCGCCCGCCGCGGCCGCTGCACCCTCGCCCGGCTGGCCCCCGGGGGCCCCGGCCCCGAGGAGGCGCACCGCATCCCGGCGGACCCCGGCGACCCCGCCTCGCTGCGCGCCGGCCTCGCCGAGGTCCGCCGCCGCTTCGGCGCGCTCCACGGGCTGATCACCGACCCGCCCGAGCCCGGCGCGTCGCCGTCCGGCGGCGGCCTTCCCGACCCGGAAGCGCTGCGTCGCCCCCTCGACGCCCTCGCCGCCCTCCTCGACGCCGCCGGCCCCGATCCCTGGTGGGTCCTCCCCCACGACCTCGCGAGCCGCCTCGGGCACGCCGGCGACCCGCTCCGCGCCGCCCTCGGCGGGGCCGTCGGGCGCCTCGCCGAGGCCCGTCCCCGCTCCCTGGGCCTCGCCGGACCGGCCTGGTGGACCGACCCCGCCCCCGACGCCGTGGCCGACCGGGTGGCCGACCTCGTGGCCGGCGGCCTGTTCGGCGACCTCGCCTGGGGCCCCGCCGTCGACCGCGTGCTGCGCCCCCCGGCGCATCCCTTCCTCGACACCGTGGAACAGGAAGGGGGCCGGGTCACCGCCACCCGCCGCCTGGCGGCAGGCGACGATTCGCCGCTGTCCGGCCACCTCGTCGACGGCCAGCCCGCCCTCCCGGTCGGCCTCGCCCTGGAAATGCTCGCCGCCGCCGCCGCCCGCCTCGCCCCCGGCCGCACCTTCACCGGCGCCCGCGACCTGCGCGTGCGGACCCCCGTGCGCCTCTCCGACGACGAGCCGGTCGAGGTGTCCATCCACGCCGCCCCCGCCCCCGCCGGCGTCCGCGGCACCCTGTCCTCCGCGCGCATCACGCGCACCGGCCGCCGCATTCGCGCCTTCCACGTCGAGGCGGCGCTCCGCTTCGACGACAGCGAGCCGATCCCGCCCATCGCGGGCGTGGCCCTGCCCGAGTACCCGCTGGATCGCGCGGCCATCGACCGGCTCCTCCCCCGGGGCGAGCCGCTCCGCCTGCTCGAAGCGGTCGAGGCCATCGGCCGGCGCGTGCTCCTCGCCCGCGCCCGCGCCGAGCGGCGCCTCGAGCACGCCGCGGGCCGCCCGCAAGCGCTGGAGGCCGCGCTGCAGGCGGTGCCCCTCCACGTTCTCGCCGTCGAGGGCGCCGTGGCCCGGGTGGCCGGCGCCGAGCGCCTCCAGTTCGAGGCCGGCCCCGACGCCGGCGAGTGGTCGGTGGTCCTCCGCCGCGAGGGCGACCTCTACGACGTGGACGTTCAGGGAGCCCGCGCCCCGGTCCTCCGCCTGCGGGGGGCCTGGGTGAGCGACGTGCGCCCGGCGCCAGCCGGCCGCCGCCTTCCGCCACCTCCCGGCGGCTGGCCCGAGGCCACCGTGCTCCGGCCGGGGGGCTGAGCCCCGCGCGCCGCCCCTCAGCCTCCCCGAGGCGTCACGACGAGCAGGTTCGGCACCGGCCAGGGCCGGTCCACGTCGTCGTTCTCGTGAAAGCCCGTCTCCCAGCTCCCGAAGCCCTCGAAGGCGCATCCCCCGGCCCGCAGCAGGAGCTGCGCCTCCGGCCCGCCCTCGAGGTGCTGGGCTGCCCGGAGCCCGACGGGCAGGGCGAGCAGCCCCTCGTCGAGATCGCGCATCGTGTAGGGCGACCGCGCGAAGACGAGGAGCATGCGGCCCTCGCCGTCCTCGCCGAGGGCGGCCTCGCTCCAGCGGCGGTCCCGGCGGTGCCAGCGGTTCTCGCCGGGGTGGCGGACGAGGCGCAGGTTCTGCACGCGCTGCCGGTAGGGCCCGCCGCCCGGGTCCGGCGCGTCGAGGTCGCGAATCCGGAAGGGCGGCCCCGCTCCCTCGGGCTCCCACTCCGCCACCGAGAGGTAGCTCGCCGCCGGCCGGCCCCGCTCGCGGCCGTCCACCACCATCGAGCCGACGTGGGTGCGCCCGTCGGCGGCGAACATGCCGGCGTTGGTGACGGCGACGACCTCCGGGTGGGCCGCGGCGTAGGCCCGCGCGGTCTGGGGCCGTTCGAGGGGGACGAGGCGCGTGCGCCAGGACGCCGGGTCGATGCGGGCGAGGACGACGCGGCCGTCGCCGGCGGGCGCGGGCTCGTCGAGGGGGAAACGCCCCACCTCGAAGCCCGGCGCCCAGGCGGTCCAGCGGCCGTCGACCAGGCAGCCCTCCCCGGCGGCCGAGGCCGGAAGGGGCGCCGCGGCGAAGGCGAGCGCGAGCCACGGGAACATGGACACCTCCCGAGGCCTCGGACCGCCGCGGCCCGACCGGGTTCCCCCAATCCCGCCGAGGCCGGCGGTCGGCCCCCGCTCCTCGACCGCGCCGGGGGGGCGATGTCGACTGGATGCCGGTGCTCCAAGCCCGTCCCCCCCCTGGACCGGGGCCGGGGGTAGAAAAACCTGCCGCTCCTGTTTTTTCGCGGCGGGTGAGTGTCGCGGGCGCCGCACAGGTCGGGCCCGAGTGTCAGGGGGGGGCGCGGTCTCCGGCGAAGGGCTCGCCGAAAACAACGGTTCCACCATTCCGCCTGGGAGCCCGCGCGCCGAGGAATCGGCGAAATCGCGGACTTCGCGGCCCGGGGTAGACATTCGGGCCGGACCTGTTCCGCAGGGTCGACACGGGGG
>WGAH01000136.1 GCA_015489145.1 Deltaproteobacteria bacterium | reverse complement strand
GAGGGGGTGGAGATGGTCATGCCGGGCGACCGGGTGAACATGGAGGTCGAGCTGATCACGTCGATCGCCATCGAGAAGGGCCTGCGCTTCGCGATCCGCGAGGGCGGCCGGACCGTCGGCGCGGGCGTCGTCACCGACATCGTCGAGTAGCAACCTCGCGGGCGCTGGCCCGCAAGCGGGAGCCGCCATGGCCAACAACACTCCAAAGATTCGAATCCGGCTGAAGGCCTACGATCACAAGCTGCTGGATCGCTCGGCGCGCGAGATCGTCGAGACCGCCAAGCGCACGGGTGTCGAGGTTCGGGGGCCCTTCCCCCTTCCCACGACCATCAGCCGCTGGACGGTCCTCCGCGGTCCCCACGTCGACAAGAAGTCGCGCGAGCAGTTCGAGCGGCGCACCCACCACCGGCTGCTCGACATCCTCGAGCCGACGCAGCAGACGGTGGACGCGCTGATGAAGCTCGACCTCTCCGCCGGCGTCCACGTCGAGATCAAGTCCACCTGAACGGAGGGCGGGCAGAATGCCAGTCGTCGACCTCTACAACACCAAGCGCGAGAAGGTGGGTACCTTCGAACTCGACGACGCCGTCTTCGGCGCCGAGGTCAAGGAGCACCTGTTCCACGCCGTCGTTCGCTACCAGCTCGCCAAGCGCCGCGCCGGGACGCACTCCACCAAGAGCCGCTCCGAGGTGTCGGGCGGGGGGCGGAAGCCCTGGCGCCAGAAGGGCACCGGCCGCGCCCGGCAGGGCACCCGGCGGGCCGCCCAGTGGCGCGGCGGCGGCATCGTCCACGGTCCCATCCCGCGGTCGCACGCCCACAAGCTTCCGAAGAAGGTCCGCCGGGCCGCCCTCCGCAGCGCGCTGTCGCGGCGCCTGGGCGAGGACGCCCTGACCCTCTTCGACGGGTTCGAGCTCCCCGAGGCCAAGACCCGGCGTTTCGCCGAGGTGATGAAGACCTTCGGCTACAAGAGCCTCCTGCTGGTGATCGAAGGGCGGGACGAGGCGGTGATGCGCTCGGCGCGCAACATCCCCGGCGTGACCGTCCTTCCCGTGGAGGGCTTGAACGTCTACGACGTGCTTCGACATGAAAACCTCGCGATGACCGCCGAGGCCGCCCGGCGCGTCACCGAACGGCTGGGAGGCTAGCGATGGCCGAGCTGCACGACATCCTGATCCGGCCCGTGGTCACCGAGAAGTCCACGCGCCTGTCGGACGGCGAGAACACCTACGTCTTCGAGGTCGGCCTGAAGGCCAACAAGCACCAGGTGAAGCACGCCGTCGAGACCCTCTTCGGCGTCCGGGTCGCCGACGTCCGCACCTGCATCGTCCGGGGCAAGGTCAAGCGCTTCGGCCGGTACACGGGCCGGCGCTCGAACTGGAAGAAGGCCTACGTCCGCCTCGCGGCCGGCGACACCCTCGACTTCTTCGCCTCGTAGGGAGACCGATCATGGGTACCCGGAAGTTCAAGCCGACTACGCCGTCCCGGCGGTTCATGAGCACCTCGGATTTCTCCGAGGTCACCCGCTCCCGGCCGGAGAAGAAGCTCGTCGCGAAGCAGACGCGGTCGGGTGGGCGCAACAACAAGGGCCGCATCACCGTCCGGCGCCGCGGCGGCGGGCACAAGCGGCGGTACCGCGTCATCGACTTCAAGCGCGACAAGGTCGGCGTGCCCGGCAAGGTCGCGGCGATCGAGTACGATCCGAACCGCAGCGCCCGCATCGCGCTCATCCACTACGCCGACGGCGAGAAGCGCTACATCCTCGCCCCCCACGGCCTCGAGGTCGGCGGGCAGGTGATCACGGACGACAGCGCCGACATCCTGCCGGGCAACTGCATGACCCTCCGTGCGGTGCCCCTCGGTACGTGGGTCCACAACATCGAGTTGAAGATCGGCGCCGGCGGGCAGCTCTGCCGCTCCGCGGGCTCCTACGCCCAGGTGATGGCCAAGGAGGGGCACCACGTGCTCCTCCGGCTCCCGAGCGGCGAGCTTCGGAAGGTGCATCACCTCTGCAAGGGCACCATCGGCCAGGTCGGCAACCTCGAGCACGAGAACCAGGTGATCGGCAAGGCCGGCCGGAACCGGTGGCTCGGGAAGCGCCCGAAGGTGCGCGGCACGGCGATGAACCCCATCGACCACCCGCACGGCGGTGGCGAGGGGCGGGCCAAGGGCCGCCACCCGGTCACCCCGTGGGGCAAGCCGACCAAGGGCTACAAGACGCGCCGCAAGGGCAAGGCCTCCGACAAGCTCATCGTCAAGCGGCGGAAGTAAACGGTTCTCGCGAGGAGAAACACTCATGGCTCGCTCTGTCAAGAAGGGTCCCTTCGTCGACCAGCACCTGCTCGCGAAGGCGGCCGCCGCCCGCGAGGCGGGCTCCCGCCAGGTGGTCAAGACCTGGTCGCGGCGCTCGACCATCATCCCCGACTTCATCGGGATCACCTTCGCCGTGCACAACGGCAAGAAGTTCATCCCGGTGTACGTGACCGAGAACATGGTCGGCCACAAGTTCGGGGAGTTCGCCCCCACGCGGACCTTCTACGGTCACGCGGCTGACAAGAAGTCGAAGGGTCGTTAGGCGCGGGGGCGCTCCCTCGCCCCGGCCCGGAGGAATGGACGATGGAATCCAAGGCTGTTCTCAGGCTCGCCAGGGTCTCGCCGCGCAAGGCGCGCCTCGTCGCCGACCTCGTGCGGGGCCGTGACGTCAACGAGGCGATCGAGATCCTCACCTTCTCGAAGCAGAAGTCGGCAGCGCTGATCAAGGGGCTGTTGATGTCCGCGGTGGCCAACGCCGAGTACAAGGCGTCCAAGAGCGACCGTGCGCTCGACATCGACGATCTCTACATCAGCCGGATCACGGTCGACCAGGGGCCGGTGCTGCGGCGGTTCCGCCCGCGGGCGCGGGGCATGGCGACGCCGGTGCGGAAGAAGACGAGCCACATCACCATCGAACTCGACACGTACTGATCGAAGGGCACCGGCGCCGCGGTTTCGTGCACGGCGCCCTGCAAGGAGTTCCAATCATGGGTCAGAAGGTTCACCCCATCGGCTTCCGCATCGGCGTCGTGCGCGACTGGGAGTCCAAGTGGTACGCCGAGAAGGACTACCAGCGCTTCCTCCACGAGGACCTGGCGATCCGGCGCTTCCTCAAGGACAAGCTCTACCACGCCGGCATCAGCAAGGTGACGGTGGAGCGCGCCGCCAACAAGGCCAAGGTCTACGTCCACGCCGCCAAGCCGGGGATGATCATCGGCAAGCGGGCCAGCGGGCTCGAGGCGCTGAAGGCCGACCTGCAGAAGCTCAGCAACACCGAGCTGTACCTGAACGTGATCGAGGTTCGCCGGGTCGAGACCGACGCCCAGCTCGTGGCGGAGAACATCGCCGCGCAGCTCGTCAAGCGGGTCAGCTTCCGCCGGGCGATGAAGCGCTCCGTTCAGTCGGCCATGCGGTTCGGCGCCAAGGGGATCAAGGTGATGTGCGCCGGCCGGCTCGGCGGCGCCGAGATGTCCCGGCGCGAGTGGTACCGCGAGGGTCGGGTCCCCCTGCACACCCTGCGGGCCGACATCGACTTCGGGCTGGCCGAAGCCAAGACCACCTACGGGGTGATCGGGGTGAAGGTCTGGATCTTCCACGGCGAGGTCATGCCGGAGCAGGGCCAGTCCGCCTGAGTCCACCCGCCCGGAGATCCGCGGAGTTCCGGGCCGCAGCGAATCTGGAGAAGAACGATGCTCAGTCCGAAGCGCGTCAAGTACCGCAAGCGGCAGAAGGGCCGCATGAGGGGTCTGTCCTACCGGGGTAGCGAGGTCAGCTTCGGCGACTTCGGCCTCATGGCGACCGAGCCCGGCTGGATCACCGCGCGCCAGATCGAGGCCGCCCGCGTGGCGCTGACCCGCCACGTCAAGCGCGGCGGCAAGGTGTGGATCCGGGTGTTCCCCGACAAGCCGATCAGCAAGAAGCCCGCCGAGACCCGAATGGGCAAGGGAAAGGGCAACCCCGAGCAGTGGGTCGCGGTCGTGCGGCCGGGGCGCGTGCTCTACGAGCTCGAGGGCGTGCCCCTCGAGGTGGCCCGCGAGGCCTTCCGGCTCGCCGGCCACAAGCTGCCGTTCGCGACGCAGTTCGTCGTCCGGCGGGAGGTGCCGTGATGGAACGCAGCAAGCTGATGGAACTGGGCGACGAGGCCCTCGTCCACCACGAGCTGGCCCTGGAGCGCGACCTGGTGCGCGCCCGGTTCCAGCTCAAGACCGGCCAGCTCGAGAACACCAGCGTCCTCGCGATGCTCCGCAAGGACATCGCGCGGGCCCGGACGGAGCAGCGGCGGCGCGAGCTCGCCGCCGGGCTCGGCAAGAATGCCCTGCGCGAGAAGTACCGGCACACCTTCCGGCCCACGGAGGCCCCGAAGGCGGAGGCGGGCGAGGAGAAGGCCGGCGGCTTCCTCAAGGGCGTCGCGGATCGCTTCTTCGGCGGCGACAAGCAGCAGGAGTCCGAGGGCGCCGCCGGCTGATCGTCGGCCGGCGGGTCGGCGCGCCGTCGGGGCTTGACCCCTGGGGGCGAACCGAATAGACCCGTCGGGCTCGGCCGACGGCATCTCGTCGTCGGCGCGAAGCGGGCACCGCGGCGGTGCCTGGCGCCGGTGACGCCCCCACCGAGTCCCGTTCGCGGGAGACCGGCGGGAATCACCCAGAACCCCGAGGCCTTGGCGGGCCAGGCCCGCGAGGTCCGAATCCCGGTTTCAAGAGGGAAGCGACATGGTTGACGAAGCGCCCAGGTCCGGCCGACGCGTCCTGCAGGGTCGCGTGGTGTCCGACAAGATGGACAAGACCGTGGTGGTCGAGGTCACCCGCCGCGTGCTGCATCCGCGCTACCGGAAGTACGTGAACCGGAGCAAGAAGTACAAGGCGCACGATGAGGCCAACGAGTGGAAGCTCGGCGACACCGTCCTCATCGAGGAGTCGCGGCCGCTGTCGCGCACCAAGCGCTGGGTGGTCATCGGTTCGCCGGAGCAGCGCTGACCCTGAGCCGGGCGGCGCGCGCCTTCCACGGCGCCGCGCCCCTGTGAGGAGATCCCCATGATTCAGATGCAGACCGTGCTCGAGGTCGCCGACAACTCCGGCGCGAAGAAGGTGCAGTGCATCAAGGTGCTCGGCGGCAGCAAGCGTCGCTACGCCTCGGTGGGCGACATCGTCATCGTCGCCATCAAGGAGGCCGCGCCCAACGGCAAGGTGAAGAAGGGGGCCATGGCGCGCGCGGTGATCGTGCGGACCGCCAAGGAGCTCCGCCGCGGCGACGGCAGCTACATCAAGTTCGACACGAACTCGGCCGTGCTCATCGACGGTGAGAACGAGCCCATCGGGACGCGCATCTTCGGGCCCGTCGCGCGTGAACTTCGCGCCAAGCGGTTCATGAAGATCGTCTCCCTCGCCCCCGAAGTCCTGTAGGAGGTCGGTGTGGGACATCTCAAGATCAAGCGCGACGACCAGGTCGTCGTGATCGCGGGCGCCCACAAGGGCAAGACCGGCCGGGTCATCCGGGTGCTGCGCGACCGGAACGCGGTGCTGATCGAGCGCGTCAACCTGGTGAAGCGCCATGTGCGCCCCCGGGGCGACATGCCCGGGGGGATCCTCGAGAAGGAGGCGCCGATCCACATCTCGAACGTGGCCCTGTACGACGCCGACGAGGGCCGGCCGGTCAAGGTCGGCTGGAAGGTGCTCGAGGACGGCCGGAAGGTTCGCTACGACAAGCGCACCGGCGCCGTGATCGACTGACCGGAAGGCTCCGCACCCCACGTCCCCATCCCGAGAGGCCATCACCCATGGAACCCCGCCTCAAGACCCGCTACCACGACAGCGTGCGCGAAAAGCTGATGTCGGAGTTCGGCTACAAGAACCCGATGCAGGTGCCGCGTCTGCAGAAGATCGTGGTCAACACGAGCCTCAAGGAAGCGATCCAGAACGTCAAGGTGCTGGAGACCGCCGCCCAGGAGCTCACCCTCATCACCGGGCAGCGGGCGATCATCCGCCGTGCCCGGCGCTCGATCGCGAACTTCAAGCTCCGCGAGGGCATGCCCATCGGCGCCAAGGTCACCCTGCGCCGGGAGCGCATGTGGGAGTTCATGGACCGGCTCATCTCCATCGCCATTCCCCGCATCCGGGACTTCCGCGGCCTCAACCCCAACGGGTTCGACGGCCGGGGCAACTACTCGATGGGTCTGAGCGAACAGATCATCTTCCCGGAGATCGACTACGACAAGGTCCAGCGCATCTCCGGCATGAACATCACCTTCGTGACCACCGCCAAGACCGACGGCGAGGGCAGGGCGCTGCTCGCGGCGCTCGGCATGCCCTTCCAGCGGTAGTCGCTCGCAGGAACGAGGAGAAGACACCGTGGCCAAGAAGTCCATGATCGCCAGGGCGCGGCGCAAGCCCAAGTTCAAGGTTCGCCAGAAGAACCGATGCCCGCTGTGCGGGCGGCCCCGGGCCTACCTGCGGGCATTCGACATGTGCCGCATCTGCTTCCGCACGCTGGCCTTGAAGGGACAGATCCCGGGTGTGAAGAAGGCCTCCTGGTAGGCCCGCGGCGCCACGGCACCTCGCTTTTTCAGGGAGAGACCCATGACCGATCCCATCGCTGACCTGCTGACGCGCATCCGCAACGCGGTACAGGCCCGTCACGACAGCGTGGTCATCCCACGGTCGCGCATCAAGCTCGACATCGTCAAGATCTTGAAGAACGAGGGTTTCCTCGAGGGCTACATCGAGATCGACGACGGGCCGCAGGGCGCGATCAAGGTGTTCCCGCGGTACGACGAGGCGCGCGAGCCCGTCGTGCGCGGCCTCAAGCGCGTCAGCAAGCCGAGCCGTCGCAAGTACGTCGGCAAGGACGACATCCCCCGGGTGCGCAATGGCCTGGGCGTCGCCATCCTCACGACGCCGCGCGGGGTGCTCACGGATCGGCAGGCGCGGCGCGCCGGGGTCGGCGGTGAAGTGCTCTGCTACGTCTGGTGACGGACCGACAAGGAGTACCGAAGATGTCCAGAATCGGAAGGAAGCCGGTCGCCGTGCCCAAGGGCGTGGAGGTCACCGTCGCGGACGGGCAGCTCGTGGTGAAGGGGCCGAAGGGCACCATCTCCCGAAAGGTCGCGCCGGGGATCCGCTTCGAGCACGGGGACGGCGAAATCGTCGTGCAGCGGGGGGGTGACCGCCCGAGCGAGCGGGCCTACCACGGCCTGATGCGCGCGCTCCTCGCCAACATGGTCGAGGGCGTCACCAAGGGCTTCGAGCGTCGGCTCGAGATCGTCGGGGTCGGCTACAAGGCCGAGGTCAAGGGCAACGAGGTGGTGTTCCACCTCGGCTACAGCCACCCGATTCGCTACCCCTTCCCGGAAGGCGTCAGCATCGCCGTCCAGAAGGACGGAAAGGTGATCGTCTCCGGCATCGACAAGGAGCGCGTCGGCCAGGCCGCCGCCGAGATTCGCGCCTTCCGGCCGCCCGACAGCTACAAGGGCAAGGGCATCCGCTACGAGAACGAGCGCATTCGCCTCAAGGCCGGCAAGTCCGCGCAATAGGAGTACGCATCATGGGCACGACCAACCCGAGAGCGCTGGCGAGGAAGCGGCGCAAGATGCACATCCGCAAGGTGGTCCGCGGCACGTCGGATCGCCCCCGGCTGTCCGTGTTCCGCTCGGCCCGGCACATCTACGCCCAGGTCATCGACGACGTCCAGGGCGTGACCCTCGTGGCCAAGAGCACCCTCAGCCCGGAGATGAAGGACTACGAGGGGCACCGGGGCAACAAGGAGGCCGCGCGCAAGGTCGGCGAGCTCGTCGCCCAGGCCGCCCGGGAGGCCGGGATCACGCGGGTGCGCTTCGATCGGAACGGCTACCTCTACCACGGGCGGGTGAAGGCGCTCGCCGAAGGTGCGCGTAGCGGAGGCTTGGAGTTCTAGGTGCGCGTCGGGGCTACGGGCCCGGCACCAGGAGGATCGAGTGAGTACGATGAACCACCGCGGTCGTCGCGACCGGCGCAGGCAGGACGACGACTCCGGCATGATCAACAAGACGCTCTTCATCAACCGCGTCTCGAAGGTCGTCAAGGGCGGTCGCCGCTTCAACTTCACGGCGCTGGTCGTCGTGGGCGACGGGCAGGGGCGCGTCGGGGTCGGCCACGGCAAGGCCCACGAGGTGTCCGAGGCGATCCGCAAGGCCAACGAGCGGGGCGAGCGGAGCCTCTTCACCGTGCCCATCGTCGACGGGACCGTGCCGCACTACGTGGTCGGCGAGTTCGGCGCCTCGCGGGTGGTTTTGCGTCCGGCGAGCCCGGGCACCGGCGTCATCGCCGGCCCGACCGTGCGCGCGCTCCTCGACGCGGCCGGGTACCACAACGTCCTGACCAAGGTCATCGGCAGCAACAACCCGCACAACGTGGTGCGCGCGGTTCTCGACGCGTTCAAGCGCCTGGAGTCGCCGGAGCAGTACGCGCGGCGGGTCGGCAAGAACGTCGACGAGGTGCTCGACGACTACAACGTCGGCGCCCGGGTGTGGTCCACCGCGGCCCACTTCGTCGAGAGCGACGCCTGATTCCACGCGGCAGCTCGGAGCCAGCCATGAAGAAGCTTCAAGTCACGCTCAAGCGTAGCCTGATCGGCTCGACCGACACCCAGCGCGCCACCGTGCGCGGGCTCGGGCTGCGGAGGCTGCACCAGAGCCGAATCGTGAACAACACGCCCGCGATCCGGGGGATGATCAAGAAGGTGATCCATCTCCTCGATGTCGTCGAGGTCGAGGACGCCAACGCCTGAGCGCTGGTCGGAGGGATACCGCCATGGCAGACGAGCTGACCAACCTGAAGCCGGTCCCCGGTGCGCGCAAGGCGCGCATGCGCGTGGGTCGCGGCGAAGGCTCCGGGAAGGGCAAGACCGCGGGACGGGGCACCAAGGGCCAGCACGCCCGCAACACCGTCCGTCGCGGCTTCGAGGGCGGGCAGATGCCCCTGTACCGGCGCCTTCCGAAGCGCGGTTTCAACAACATCTTCGCGAAGCGCTACACCACGGTACGGCTCGACGCCATCGCCCGGAAGTTCTCCGAGGGCGAGGTGGTCGACGCGGACTCGCTTCGGGAGCGCGGCCTGGTGAAGACCGTCGCGAAGGACGGCATCAAGGTGCTGGGGAACGGCGAGATCCACCACGCGCTGACCGTCCGGGCGGCCCGGTTCACCGCGTCGGCGGCCGAGAAGATCCGCGCCGCCGGCGGCACGGTCGAGGAGGCCTGAAGGCCTCGCGAATGCAGGGGTAGCGCGTGATTGAAGCGATCGCCAACATCCTGCGGATTCCCGATCTGCGGAACCGCATCTTCTTCACGCTCGGGATGCTGGCGATCTATCGCCTCGGGATCTTCGTCCCGGCCCCAGGCGTGGATCGCGTCGCGCTCGGGGACTTCTTCGCGAACACGCAGGGGTCCCTGCTCGGCCTCTACGACATGTTCAGCGGCGGCGCGCTCAAGCAGTTCAGCGTCTTCGTGCTGGGCATCATGCCGTACATCAGCGCGAGCATCATCATGCAGCTCGCGCAGGTGGTCGTGCCGCAGGTCGAGCGGATCAAGTCCGAGGGCCAGGCGGGGCGCAACAAGATCAACCAGTGGACGCGGTACCTGACGATCGGCATCGCCATCGTCCAGTCCTTCGCCATCGCCGCCTCGCTCGAGCAGATGAAGACCCTCGGCGGCCAGGACATCGTGATCAACGCCGGCTGGGGCTTCCGCGCGATGACGGTCATCACGATGACGGCCGGGAGCTGCTTCGTGATGTGGCTCGGCGAGCAGATCACCGACCGGGGGGTCGGCAACGGCGCTTCGCTCATCATCACCGCCGGCATCATCGCCCGCCTGCCGACCGGCATCATGCGGCTGGCCAAGAAGCTGCAGCTCGGGGAGCTCAACCTGCTCCAGCTCGTGCTCCTCGGCGGCTTCATGTTGATGGTGGTCATGGCCATCGTCTTCGTCGAGCGCGGCCAGCGGCGCATTCCCATCCAGTACGCCAAGCGGGTGGTCGGGCGCAGCATCTACGGCGGCCAGTCGACGCACCTGCCGTTGAAGGTGAACGTCACCGGCGTCATCCCGCCGATCTTCGCCTCGTCGGTGATGATGTTCCCGGCCACGATCGGGAACTTCTACTCCCACCCGATCTTCGAGGCGATCGCCGCCGCCTTCCTGCCCGGGAAGTGGACCTACAACCTGACCTACGTCGCGCTCATCATCTTCTTCGCCTACTTCTACACCGCGGTGACCTTCAACCCGGTGGACGTGGCGGACAACCTTCGCAAGCACGGCGGGTACATCCCGGGCGTGCGCCCCGGCAAGCAGACGGCCGACTACCTTGACCGCATTCTCACGCGGCTCACGGCGGGCGGCTCGCTGTACCTCGCGGCGGTGTGCATCCTCCCGACCATCCTGATCACCGCCTACGGCGTGCCGTTCTACTTCGGCGGCACGGGTCTGCTGATCGTGGTCGGCGTGTCGCTCGACACCGTGGCCCAGATCGAGGGCCACCTCCTCACGCGACACTATGACGGCCTCATGGGCTCCAAGAGCAGCCGCTCGCGTGGTCGCCGAGGGTCGAACGCCTCCCTCTGAGCCCACGGAGGAGTCATGGACGTCATCCTCTTCGGACCCCCCGGTGCCGGGAAGGGCACCCAGGCCGCCGGCGTCAGCGAGGCGCTCGGCATTCCCCACGTCGCGACGGGCGACATCTTCCGGCGCCACCTGCGGGACGGCACCGAGCTCGGCGAGCTCGCCCGGCGCTACATGGACGCCGGGCAGCTCGTGCCCGACGACGTGGTGGTTCGCATCGTCGCCACCCGGCTCGAGGAGGATGACGCCCGCGGCGGGGTGCTGTTCGACGGCTTTCCGCGCACGGTGGCCCAGGCCGAGAAGCTCGCCGACTGGCTGCACGAACACGGCCGACGCATCGACGCGGTGATCGACCTCGACCTCGCCGACGAGGTGATCGTCGCTCGCCTGGGCGGGCGCCGGACGTGCCTGAGCTGCGGCGCGACCTACCACGTCGTCGCCAATCCGCCCGCCAGCGAAGGCGTGTGCGATCGGTGCGGCGGAGAGGTGGTGCAGCGCGACGACGATCGCGAGGAGACCATTCGCGCCCGCCTCGAGACCTACCACCGCGAGACCGCGCCGGTCCTCGCCTGGCTCAAGGACCACGCGCGGGTGCACACCGTGGACGCCGCCCAGGGCATCGACCAGGTGCGGGCCGACATCCTCGCCGCGCTGGCCAGCGACTCATGATCCACCTCAAGGCCCCGTGGGAGATCGCGGCCATGCGCGGGAATGGCCGGCGCCTGGCCGAGGTGGCATTCCGGCTGAAGGAGGCGATCGCCCCGGGCATCACCACCGGCGATCTCGACCGGCTCGCCGAGGAGACCATTCGGGGAATGGGGGCCCAGCCCTCGTTCCTGAACTACGCGGTCCCCGGCGCGCCGCCCTACCCGGCCAGCATTTGCGCCTCCATCAACGAGGAGGTCGTCCACGGCATTCCGGGCGACCGCCGCCTCGAGGAGGGCAGCATCCTGAGCATCGACATGGGGCTGGTCTACGGCGGCTACCACGCCGACATGGCTTTCACGGTGGCGGTGGGCGAGGTGGATGACCGGGTGCTCGAGCTGCTTGACGCGACCCGGGAGAGCCTATATGTCGGCGTGTCTCGGGCGCGGCCCGGTCTCCGGGTCGGAGATATCGGGCACGCGATCCAGGGCAGCATCCAGCCTCACGGCTTCGGCATCATCCGGCAGTACGTGGGGCACGGAATCGGTCGGCAGCTCCACGAGCGGCCGTCCATTCCGAACTACGGCAAACCCGATACCGGAGACCTCCTCAAGCCCGGCATGTGCATCGCCATCGAGCCGATGATCACGTTGGGCACGTGGAAGACGCGCGTGCTCAGGGATCGCTGGACGGTGGTGACCGCCGACGGGAGCTGGGCGGCCCACTTCGAACACACCGTAGCCATCACCGAGCAGGGACCCGAGATTCTCACCGTGCTCGACGGCGACCCGGAGGTCGCCGACCCCATCCGATGAACCGGCCGCGCGCCGGCGAGGAGCAGACATGAAAGTGCGTTCATCCGTCAAGAAGATCTGCGACAAGTGTCGCATCGTGAAGCGCCGCGGCGTGGTCCGCGTGCTCTGCGAGAACCCGAAGCACAAGCAGCGGCAGGGCTAGACCATGGCACGCATCGAAGGCGTGGACCTCCCACGCGACAAGCGCATCGACATCGCGCTCACCTACATCTACGGCATCGGCCGCACGACGGCGCGGCGCATCCTCGACGAGGCCCAGGTGGCCTACGAGATCCGCACCAAGGACCTCTCCGAGGTCGAGGTCGCCGCGATTCGCGAGGTCATCCAGCGCAAGTACAAGGTCGAGGGCGACCTGCGCAAGGAAGTCGCGATGAACATCAAGCGGCTCATCGACATCAACTGCTACCGGGGACTGCGCCACAAGCGTGGGCTGCCCGTCCGCGGTCAGCGCACCCACACCAACGCTCGGACCCGCAAGGGCCCCCGGCGCATCGTCAGCAAGCGGCGGTAGGAGGAAGCAGCCATGGCCAGTCCGCGTAGAGGTCAGCGCCGGGTGAAGAAGAACGTCCCCACGGGCGTGGTGCACATCCAGGCGACCTTCAACAACACCATCGTCACCATCACCGATCCCGCCGGCAACACGGTGGCCTGGTCCAGCGCCGGGGTGAAGGGGTTCAAGGGCTCGCGGAAGTCCACGCCCTTCGCCGCCCAGCTCGTGGCCGAGGACGCCGCCCGCAAGGCGATGGAGCACGGCATGAAGTCGGTGGGCGTCCACGTGAAGGGCCCCGGTTCGGGCCGCGAGTCGGCCCTGCGGGCCATCGCCAACTCCGGGCTGAAGATCACCTTCATCAAGGACGTGACGCCGATCCCGCACAACGGTTGCCGTCCGCCCAAGCGCCGGCGCGTGTAGCCGCCGCGCGGGAAAGCCTTCTCGGACCCGTCGCGCGCCGGGGGCGCCCACGCCCCCGGGCCGCGCGCGAACACATCCTTCCGGCACGGTGCAGAACCCGCTTGGTCCGACGGGCGGAAACCGGCCAGGAGAACCGACATGGAAGAAGTGGTTGCAGCCAACTGGCGGAGCCTGATCAAGCCGCGAAGCGTCGAGCGCGATCGGCTGACCGATTCCTACGGGAAGTTCGTCGTGCGCCCGCTCGAGCGGGGTTTCGGCATCACCCTGGGCAACGCGCTCCGGCGCATCCTGCTGTCCAGCCTGCAGGGCGCCGCGATCACGACCGTCAAGCTCGACGGCGTGCTCCACGAGTTCTCGTCGATCCCCGGCGTGGTCGAGGACGTCACCGACATCATCCTCAACCTCAAGGGCGTGCGGATTCGCACCTCCGCGACGGAGACGATTCGCGCGACCATCGAAAAGGAAGGCGAGGCCGGCAAGACCGTGCAGGTCACCGCCGGCGACATCCGCTTCGAGGGCGCCGCCGAGGTGCTCAACCCGGACCACCCCATCGCCACCCTCACCGAGAGCGGGCGCTTCTTCGCCGAGCTCACGGTGGAGATGGGCAAGGGCTACGTGCCGGGCAGCCTCCAGAAGATGTCCCAGCTCCCCATCGGCACCATTCCGGTGGACGCGCTGCACAGCCCGGTGCAGAAGGTCAAGTACACGGTCACCAACGCGCGCGTCGGTCAGCGCACCGACTACGACCGCCTCGTGCTCGAGGTCTGGACGGACGGCAGCGTCTCCCCCGAGGACGCCGTCGCCTACGCGGCCAAGGTGCTCAAGGAGCAGGTCCAGGTGTTCATCAACTTCTCCGAGGAGGCGGAGCCCAGCGCCGACCGCCAGGCCGCCGCCGAGGAGGACTGGAACGAGAACCTGTTCAAGCGCGTCGACGAGCTCGAGCTCAGCGTCCGCTCGGCCAACTGCCTGCAGAACGCCGGCATCGAGCACATCTGGCAGCTCGTCGAGAAGTCCGAGGCCGAGATGCTGAAGACCAAGAACTTCGGCCGCAAGTCGCTCAACGAGATCAAGGAGATCCTCGCCGAGCTCGGGCTCTCGCTGGGCATGAAGCTTCACAACTTCCCCAAGAACCGCACCTGAGGGTCGTCGTTCGCGTCAACGACCGGGAGTAGGTCATGCGTCATCTCAAGTCTGGTCGAAAGCTCGGCCGCAATCCGTCCCACCGCAAGGCCATGTACCGCAACATGGTCACCTCGCTCATGGAGCATGGCCGCATCCAGACGACCGAGGCCAAGGCCAAGGAGCTGCGCCGCATCGCCGACCGGGTGATCAACCTGGGCCGGAAGCTGCCCCTGAGCGCCCTCGAGGGCCTCGAGGGCGAGGCGCTCGCCAAGGCCCGCGCCGCCCGGGTGCACCACATCCGCCAGGCCCGGCGCTGGATCACGGATCGCGCGGTCCTCGAGAAGGTGTTCGGGGAGTACGCCGAGCGCTACAAGGATCGCCCGGGCGGTTTCACCCGTGTCCTCAAGACCGGCTTCCGCGCTGGCGACAAGGCGCCGATGGCCGTGGTCGAGCTCGTCGACGAGCTCGAGGTCGCCACCGAGACGGGTCCCAACGCCGACGAGGTGGAGCCGGCCGCCGAGGCCGAGACCGCCGAGACCGAGGAGCGGGAGGAGAGCGCCGAGGACGGCGCCTCCGACGCCGAGGAGCCGGTCGAGGACGCGCCCGCGGAAACCTCGAGCGAGGAGACCGGGGCGTAGCCGGTTCTCTCGTCGCTTCCCGTTCGCGGCCCCGCCTCCGGGCGGGGCTTTCGTGCGTCCGGCCCCCTTTCCTCCTGCCCGGTTCGTCGCGGGTGGGGTAGGTGGGGATGGGAGCCCGGCCCGGGCCGTCCCGCGCGGGCGGGCCGGGCGCTTGTGCCGGAAGGAGACGATGGCGGATTTCGACACGCTCAAGGAGCGGCTGGAGCAGCACCTCGCCCGGCACGGCCTCAAGCACACCCGGCAGCGGGAGGCGATCCTTCGCGTCTTCGCCGGCACACGGGAGCACCTGTCCCTCGACGAGCTGCTGCGACGGGTCCAGCGGGAGATGCCCGGCGTGGGCTACGCCACCGTCTACCGCACGATGAAGCTCTTCACGGCGGCCGGCGTGGCCCACGAGCGGCGGTTCGGCGACGGGCAGACCCGCTACGAGCCGGTCGCGGTGGACGACGAGCACCACGACCACCTCATCTGCGTGCGCTGCGGGCGGATCTACGAGTTCGACGACGCCCTGATCGAGCGCCGCCAGGTCGAGATCGCCCGGGAGCGCGGGATGCGCATCGTGTCGCACCGGCACGACATCTGGGTGATCTGCTGCGGCGGCGAGGAGTGAGCCGCGAAAAAGCGACGGGGCCGACGCATCGTCGGCCCCGTTCAGGAGATGGTGCGTGGAGGGGGAATCGAACCCCCATGGACTTATCGTCCACCAGGCCCTCAACCTGGCGCGTCTACCAATTCCGCCATCCACGCGGCTTGTGCCCAAGCATCTAACGCGGGGCTCCGAACCCTGTCAAGGGTTGGCGCCCGCCGGGGTGGGCTCGTCGTCCTGCTGGGAAGGAGCGGCGTTCTCGGTGGGGGCCTCGCCCGCCGGGGCAGCCTCGTCTGGGGCTGCCGCCGCGCCGCCGGCCGGCGCCTCGACGGGCGCCGCCGCGTCGCCGGAAGCCTCCGGGGCGGGGGCCGCGGCGGTGGGCATGGGGATGCCGCCTTCCTCCTCCGAGGAGAGCCGCTGCAGCTCGTCTTCGATGTGCGAACCCTCCCGCGCGCGGCGGCTGCCGTAGAAGGCGAGGGTGATGCTCGTGACCATGAACAGGGCGGCGA
>WGAH01000135.1 GCA_015489145.1 Deltaproteobacteria bacterium | reverse complement strand
GGGCAGGTGTTCCACGGGGAACACCTGCCCGGCGGGGCGCTGCTCAACCACCACGGCCGCCTGCTCCTCCTCGCCGCCGTGGCCCTGGCCGCCCTCGCCTCCCTCGGGGCGCGGGGGCGCCGCTGGGCGCCGCTGCTCGTCGCCGCCGACCTGCTCCTCCTGTCGCCGGTGCCCTGGCCCTGGCCGGTGGCCTCCGCCGAGCCCCCGGGGGTGCTGCGCTGCGCGGACCCGCCCTGCCTCGCCGACCTCGCGCCGGGGGCGCTGCTTCCCCTGCCGGTCGCCGGTCCCGGCGTCCACTTCCAGCGCCCGCTCCTCGACCAGCGCTTCCACCTCCGGCCGCTGCCGATTTCGCCCAACCGCCCGGGGCTGCGGGGGCGCACCCCGAGCGAGCGCTGGCTCGCCGCCCTGGCCTTTCCCGACCCGCCGGACCCGCCCGATCCCTTCGAGCCGCCGCCGGGGGTGGGCGTGATCCTCGTGCGCGAGCCCTGGGTGGACCGGGTGGCCGCCGTCCTCGGCCCGCCCGACCGCCGCGCGCCGGACTCGGCCGCCTGGAGCGTCGGGGAAGCCGGTGTGTCGGCCGGCGGTGGGGAGGCGGCGCCGGCTCGGGGTATGCTCGCGCCGTGATCGACACCCGCCGGCTGACCGAGATCCTCGACGTGCTCCTGGCCGAGGGCATCATCCACAAGGGCCAGCGCCAGGACGTGCTCAACCGCGGCCGCGACCAGGCCCGGCACATCCTCCTCGACAAGCGCGCCGAGATGCGCCGCCTGCTCGGGCGGGGGCGCGTGGCCTACCGCGTCACCGAGATCGAGCTCATCGCCAGCTTCCGCTTTCGCCGGGCCGACGCCCCGCCGGACGCCGAGGGCGCCGAAGCCGTCGTCGACGAGGAGGTGGTGACCCGCGCCGTCGCCCGCCACCTCGGCCTGCCCTACGTCCACCTCGACCCCCTCCAGCTCGACTACAAGCTCGTCACCGAGACCTTCGGGGGGCCCTTCGCCGAGCGCCACCTCGTCGTGCCCCTCGAGGAGACCGACTCGACGATCACCGTGGCGGTGGCCGACCCCTGGGACCGCGACCTCGTCGAGAGCATCGAGCGCGCCCGCGGTCGCAAGGTCACCCGGGTGCTCGCCCAGAAGAGCCAGATCCTCCAGGTCATCGTCGAGTTCCACGGCTTTCGCCGCTCGATGCGCGCCGCCGAGGCCGAGCACGCCACCGACCTGCCCGACCTCGGCAACCTCGAGCAGCTCTACCAGGTCGCCGACTCGGCGGAGCTCGACGCCACCGACCAGCCGGTCGTGCGGGCGGTGTGGTTCCTGATCAACTACGCCCTCGACCAGCGCGCCAGCGACATCCACCTCGAGCCCAAGCGCGAGGAGGCCTGGGTGCGGATGCGCATCGACGGCGTGCTGCACCGGGTCCACCGCCTGCCGCGGGTCGTCTACCCGGCGATGGCCTCGCGCATCAAGATGCTCGCCCGCATGGACATCGCCGAGCGCCGCCGCCCCCAGGACGGCCGCTTCAAGACCCAGCACCGGGGCGTGGAGGTGGAGCTGCGCGTCTCCACCGTGCCCACCGCCTTCGGCGAGAAGGTCGTCGTCCGCATCTTCGACCCGGGCGTGCTCAAGCAGGACCTCGAGAGCCTCGGCCTGTTCCCGCGCGAACTCGCGATGGTGCGCCGCATGATCGAGCACAAGTCCGGCATGGTGCTCGTCGCCGGTCCCACCGGCAGCGGCAAGACGACGACGCTGTACGCCTCGCTGTTCTACCTGTCGAACCCGCGCATCAACATCGTCACCCTCGAGGACCCGATCGAGAACGTCCACGAGGACTTCAACCAGATCGCGATGCAGCCGAAGATCGGCCTCACCTTCGGTTCGGCCCTCCGCAACGTGCTGCGCCAGGACCCGGACGTGGTGATGGTCGGCGAGATCCGCGACGAGGAGACCGCCCAGAACGCGGTGCAGGCGGCGCTCACCGGCCACCTGGTGCTGTCCACCGTGCACACGGGGCAGGCCGCCGCCGCCGTGGGGCGGCTCCTCGACCTCGACGTGCTCCCCTTCCTCCTCTCGGGCGTTCTCGTCGGCGTGATCGCCCAGCGCCTCGTCCGGCGGGTCTGCCCGCACTGCGCCGTGGACGACGTGCTCACCGAGGAGCAGGCCCTCGCCCTGCGGATCCACGGCGCCCGGGGGCGGCGCCTCAAGGTGCGGCGCGGCGAGGGCTGCGTGCGCTGCCGCTTCACCGGCTACCGCGGGCGCACCGGCCTGTTCGAGGTGTTGCCGATCACCCCGCGCATCCAGCGCCTGATCACCGAGCGCGCCTCCACCCAGGAGATCATGCGCGAGGCCCTCAACGACGGGATGCTCACCCTGCGCGAGTACGGCATCAAGAAGATCGCCCAGGGCGAGACCACCTTCGAGGAGGTCATGGCGATGACCGACGAGCCGCTGGTCTACTGACCCCGGCGCCGGCCGGGGGCGCTACTTGCGGAAGCCGAACAGGTCGCCGAGGAAGTCGAGGGCGCCGGAGCGATCCTCGCCGGCGAGCTGCTCGAGCTCGCCCGGGTCGAGGAGGACGGCGCCGCAGGCGGGGCAGACCTCGATCTCGACGCCCTTGAAGGAGCGGGTGTCCATGTCGTGGCCGCACTTGCCGCACTTGTGGTGGTGCAGCTCCTTGCGGCGGCGGGCTTCCTCCTCGGCCTTTTCGCGCTCCTGCCGCTCCTTGAGCCGCGCGAGCTTCTCGCGCTCGGCCTTGTGGAAGTACTCGCTCTCGTGGTCGCGGGGGCCGTTCGCCATCGGGGCCTCGTCGGGTGGGGGTTCGCGTCGCCCCCCCTCTACCTCCCGGCCGGCGAGCCCGTCAAGCGGGCCGGGGCCGGGCTTTTCCGCCGGGCGCGGTCGGGTCGGCGGGCGTCCTCGGG
>WGAH01000134.1 GCA_015489145.1 Deltaproteobacteria bacterium | reverse complement strand
GGGCCCGCCAGCCCCCACAGCTCCCAGTGCGCCCCGAGGCCCTGGAGCTGCCCGTGGGCGCCGAGGCCCACGAGCACCCCGGCGCGGGCCATGCGCGCCGCCTGCCGGGCGACCTCCTGGTGGTTCCAGTCGCCGTCCCGGGCCATCGGCCCCGGGCGCCAGGCCCGGGCGTCGAGGAGCCGCCGGGGGTAGTGCCGCAGAAGCCGCGCATCGTCGAGGGGGCTGGCGTGCTGGTAGTACCAGTCCTCGCCCATGAGCCCCCCGTAGGCGACGAGGAGGGTGGGGTTGTAGGCGGTGCCCGGGGTGTCGGCGGTGCGCGAGGCGGCGAGGAAGGCGCGCACGTCTTCGTAGAGCGGCGCCACGTTGAGGGCGTGCTCCACCGAGGTCATGCCGTCGGCGACCATGCTGAGGTCCATGCCCAGGTCGCCGCCGCCCTCGGCCACGCACAGCACGCCGGCCTCGCGGCAGGCGGTGACGTACCACTGGCGCTGGTCGCGCCGGCTCTGCTGGTAGACCTTCACCGCGATGGCGCCCTGCTCGGCCAGCCGGCGCACGTGCCGCCGGGCGGCGTCGAGGTCGGGCGTCTTCGCCCCCTGGTTCGACAGCGCCCCGTAGAGGACGAAGCCGGTGGAGAAGACCCGCGGCCCCCGCGCCAGCCCCGCCGCCACCCGCTCGGCCTGGGTGAAGACCAGGTCGGTGGAGGCGCTCGGGTCGAAGACGGTGGTGACGCCGAAGTCGAGGTTGACGAGGTAGCGCCAGGGCTGCGCCGGCAGCACGTCGCCGGCCCCGTAGTGCAGGTGGGCGTGGACGTCGATGAGCCCCGGGATCACGGTGCGGCCCGCCGCGTCGAGGACGCGCGCCCCATCGGGAACCGCGCCGCCGGGCTCCACGCGGACGATGCGGTCGCCCTCGACGACGATGGTGGCGTCGTCGACGACCGCGTCCCCCTCCATCGTCAGCGCGCGGGCGTGGACGATGGCGAGGGTGCCCGCCGGCCGCGCCCGGGGCAGGCGCAGGTCGATGGGCAGGGTCTCCGTGTCGGGGGGCCCCGCGTCCTCGCCGGCGCGCAGCCCGTCCACCGTCCAGGCGTGGCGCACCGGGCCCTCCATCCAGGTGAGCCGCCGGCCGTCCGGCGACCAGTCGATCCAGTCGCCGGTGATCTCGGTGAGCACCCGCTCGGGGACCGCCTCGTCGGCGGCGCGGACCTCCTCGCCCCAGGGCGGCAGGGCGAAGACGCGCACCTGGTGGTCCTGCTTGACCGCCACCCGGGAGAAGTCCGGCGAGGGCACCACCTCGACGGCGCCGGGGAACACCATCCGCACCCGCCGGTCGAGGTCCGTGCCGTCGAGGCGCGCGCTCACCAGCACCGTCTCGGGGGGCTTGCGGCCCTCGACCGGGCGCGGCTCGCTCCACCAGGCGCGCATCGCCCCGTCGCGCCCCGGGTGGACGAACAGGCGCGGCGCCCGGCGGTTGGAGCCGGGGTTGCCGGTGTGGGCGATCACCCGGGCGCGGCCGTCGCGGAGGTCGACGGCGAGGATCTCGCCCTCCAGGCCGCTGGCGAGGTCCGGCGAGACGGTGCCGCCGCGCACCCGCAGCACGACCAGCCCCCGCCCGTCGGGGGTCCAGGCCGGGTTCACGAGCTGCCCCCGCAGGGGCAGGGTGCGCGTGCGCCCGCCCCGGGTGAGGTGCAGCCGCCCGCCGCAGTCGGCGGCGGGTTCCCGCGCGGAGGGCGGGTCGACGGGGCAGTCGGTCCACGAGATCCAGGCCAGGGTGCGGCCGTCGGGGGACCACGCCGGGGCGTAGCCGGTGCCCTCGCTGATCCGCTCGATGCGACCGTCGGGATGGCGCACCCACAGGACGCCGAGGGCGGAAAACGCGATGCGCCCGTCGCGGGGGTTCTCCCGGGGCCAGCGAATCACCCGCGCCCGCACCTCGTCGGGCACGCGCCGGGCCGGCCGGGGCACGTCGTGAAGGATCCAGTCCCCCTCGACGTGAAAGGGGATCTCCGCCCGCCGCCCGTCGAGGCCCACGCGCCACAGCTTCCCCTTCGCCCACAGCACCAGCTCGGGGTCGTCCGCGGGGCCGATCCAGGCCATCTCCGGGTAGACGCCCTCCAGGGCGAATCCCTCCATCTGGTCGTGGTCGAGCCAGTCGGCGATCACCGCCCGCCGCCCGGTCTCGAGGTCGAGGCGCTCGAGGAGGGTGCGGGTGCGGTCGCGGCTGACGAAGACGAGGCCCCGGCCGTCGGGGGTGGGCATCGGGCGGGCGGCGCCGCCGGGCCCGGTGACCACCGTGCGGATCGCGCCGGTGGCCCGGTCGAGGCGGGCCACGTCCCACAGCCCCGCCACCGGGTCACCGTCGTACTCGAAGCGGCCGTGGCGGGTGGAGAACCACAAGGCGTCGCGGGTGGCGAAGGGCTCGCCGGCGTGCGGGTGCTGGTCGAGGGAGGTGAGGCGGACCCCCCTGCCGCCGTCGAGGTGGACCTCCCACAGCTCCGTGACGCCGATGCTGCGCGTGTCCACGGTGCGCCGGCGCACGATCAGCCACTCCCCGGAGGGGTCCCAGACCGGGTGCGTGAGCCGCGCCTCGCCCTCGTCGGTGAGCTTGCGCGGGTGGCCGCCGTCGGCGTCCACGAGCCAGACCTGCTGGTTGCCGTCGGCGTCCGAGACGTAGGCGATCGTGCGCCCGTCGGGGCTGAAGGCCGGCTGCTGGTCCCAGGCCGGCCCGCTCGTGAGGCGCCTCGCCTCGCCGCCGGCGAGGGGCACCGCCCACAGGTCGCCGAGCAGGTCGAAGACCACGGTGCCCCCGCCCCCGGGCTCCTCGTGGACGGTGACGTTCATCCACGTCCCCTCGTCGAGGGAGAGGTGCGCGGTGTGGACGGCGCCGTGGGGGGCGTTCACGTCCCAAGCCGTCTCGTTGGCAACACTCGTGTTGCTTTTGTCCGCAACACCGGCGTTGGCGTCTTCGGCGTGGGCGGCCGGGCGGATGCCGGCGAGGAGGGTGGCGGCGAGGGCGAGCGGGCGGTGGATGGGGCGGCGCATGGTGCCGGGAGCATAGCGCCCCGCCGCTCAGGGCCGCGGGAGGTCGCCCAGCGGCAGCAGCCAGGTGAGGGCCGCGTCGGGGTCGCCGGCCACCAGGGCCGGCGTTTCGGCATCGACGGCGAGGAGGGCCGCGCCGAGGCTCCCGGCGTCGGAGGCGCGGAGGAAGCTCGCCACGCCCCCTTCCGCGACCACCCCGTCCCAGGGGCCGAACACGACCGCCACGGCGCCCCCCATCGAGTCCGGCGGCGCCAGGCCGTCCTGGTTCGGGGCCCTGTCCATGCCCACCGCGAGGTCCGGGGCGCCGTCCCCGTCCACGTCCCCCGGGGCGGCCAGGGCCACCCCGAAGCCCCCGCCGTCCTCGGGCCCCTCGACGCGCCGCTCGATGAACTCGGCCCTGGTCGCCCCGAAGTCGGCCGCGGTGGCGATGTAGACCGCGCCCACGTCGTCGTTGGCGCCGGGCGCGCCGACGGCGAGGTCGTCCAGCCCGTCCCCGTCCACGTCGCCGACGGCGGCCAGGGCCTGGCCGAAGCTGTCTCCGTAGGTCGATCCTTTCCAGGAGTCGCCCAGGTCCTCCAGGACCGCGCCGTCGGCCAACGGCAGGGACAGGCGCCAGACAGCGCCCCCGGTGACGCCCGGCAGGACGGCGGAGACGACGAGCTCGGGCAGGCCGTCGCCGTCGAGGTCCCCGGCGTCGAGCAGCGCCCGGCCGAGGCCGAGCTCCCCGCTGGAGGTCTCCAGGACGCCCGCGCCCACCGGTTCCAGGCCGGAGCGCGCGAGGAGGAGGAGGGCGCCACGGCCGAGGTCGCTGCCGGGGGTGCCCAGGAAGATGTCGGGATCGCCGTCCCCGTCAGCGTCCAGATCGTCCGAGAGCAGCACCGCGCC
The DNA here is from genome assembly GCA_015489145.1 of Deltaproteobacteria bacterium. Classification (GTDB taxonomy): domain Bacteria; phylum Myxococcota_A; class UBA796; order UBA796; family UBA2385; genus S143-5. The sequence goes on along the minus strand of WGAH01000134.1, from coordinate 347 downwards.
GGCCTCGTTGCCCCAGTCGCCGGCCGCGCCCGCCTCGGCGAGCGCCGGGCTCAGGGCGCCGGACAGGGGCCCGGCCAACCACCCCAGCGCGCCCTCCCCCCCGCAGTCCGGGTGGACGACGAGGAGGTCGTCGTAGCCGTCGTCGTCCACGTCGCCCAGCGCCACCGCCGGCGCCCCGGCCATGCAGTCCCCGGACAGGTCGAGGTGGAAGGGCGCGTCGGCCGCCGAGGCGTCGCCCGCCAGCAGCTCGGCCACCGGCGCCCCGGCGACGCCGTCGTCCTCCGCCGCCACCACCCACGCCCGGCCGTCCCCCGCCGGCCAGCCCGCCGCGAGGCCGGTGCCGAAGG
>WGAH01000133.1 GCA_015489145.1 Deltaproteobacteria bacterium | reverse complement strand
GTGCGGGCGCCGGCACGGGGTTGACGGAAGGGAGCGGGCCGCCGGGCGGGCGACGGGACGCGGGGCGACGGGAGGTGAACCTCATCCTACCGGCTACCGCCTTTCTTGCGGGGGAGGAAGAGCTTCCAGGGAAAGAACAGCGGCACCTCGTCGCGGTAGCGGAGGTATTCCTCGCCGAAGACCTCGACGAGCTGCGGCTCCTGGCGCACGACCTTCTCCACGAGGGAGCCGGCGAGCAGCAGGGGGACGAGGATGAAGCAGAAGGAAAAGGAATTGAGCGCGATGCCCACCGACAGCACGCCGCCGAGCTTGCCCCACACGCTCGGGTTGCGGCACCAGGCGTAGATGCCGGTGGTGACGAGCTTGACCGTGCGGCCGGCGGTGGGCGAGGGGCTGCCCTGGCCGAGCCGGGTGAGCTGCTCGTAGGTCCACAGCCAGAACAGGGCGCTGGCGACGAACAGGACGCCCGCGATGACGTAGTTCGCGGGGCTGGGCAGGAAGCCGTCGCCGAAGCCCAGCGCGCCGTCGAGCCAGTGGGCGGTGAGCGCGATGAGGAAGGTCAGCGGGAACAGCGTGGGCACGTAGACCTTCGCCACCATGTTGAGAATGCTCGGGCGAAGGCCGGCACGCAGGATTCCGGTGAGGCTGGGCATGGCGGACCGCGACAGGGGTTGCACGGCGTGACAGGACGCCGCAAGCACAGCAGGGTAGCATGAAAACAGGTTGTCCAGGGACCCGGGAGCCGGATGGTGGTGTCGGCCAGCACGTCCAGAACGCCCGTCGGTCGGGCTCGCACCGGCCGGCGCCGAGGCGGGGCGTGGCGCCTCGTGGTGCCGCTGTGGCTCGCGGGCTGCGGCGGGGACGCCATCCTCGACCGGGCCGACGAGATCCGGCGCGATCGCGCCGAGGCCGCGCCGGCCGCTCCCACCGAGGCCGCGCCGGCCGAGCCCGCGCCGGCCGCACCCGCCGAGGCCGCGCCGGCCGCACCCGCCGAGCCCGCGCCGGTGACGCCCGCGGATCCCCAGCCGGTGACGCCGGCGGAACCCGAGCCGGTCCACCCCGAGGGGCCCACCCGCGAGCTTCGCGGGGTGGTCGAGGCCCCCGGCTGGAAGGGCGGTCCGATTCGCGTGGACGTCTTCGACGGCGACCAGCAGGCCGCCGCCAGCACCGGGCAGCGCCCGCGGGTGGTCGCCATGGCCGACCTCGCGAAGCCGGGCCCCTTCCGCGTGGCGGTGCCGACCCGCCTCGACCGCGTCTGGGTGGGCGCGTTCGCGGACGAGAACGCCAACGGCCGGCCGGACGCCGGCGATCTCGCCGGGTGGTACGCCGACAACCCCGTCGTCCTCGAGCAGGCGCCCGAGGGGCTCGGCATCGTCCTCGAGCCCGTGGGCGCCGAGCCGCCGCCGGAATGATCTCCTGGGTGGTCGTCCCCCACCGGCGCGAGCGGGCGGCCCTGCGCCGGGCCCTCGCCTCGGTGCCCGACCGCCCGGCGGTGGTGGTGGACGACGGCGACGCGCCGCTTCCCGACCGCTTTCTCGACGCCTGCCGGGCCGAGCGCTCGGCCCCCCTCCGGCGGGTTCGCACCGCCGGGGGCGTGGGCTTCGCCCGGGCCGTGAACGCCGGCCTGGTCGCCTGCCGGGCGGCGGGGGCGCGGCGGGTCCTCCTGCTCAACGACGACGCCGAGCTGCTCCCCGGCGCGCTCGACCACCTCGAGGCCGCCTTCGGGCCGGGCGTCGGGGCGGTCGGGCCGCTCATCGAGACCCCCGAGGGCGTCGAGGCGGGCATTCGCGTCGGTCGCGCGGGGCGGGTGCGCCTCGCGCGGCGCGCGCCGGCGGAGCGGACCGAAGTCGACGCCCTGTCGGGCGCCTGCCTGCTCCTCGACGCCGGGGAGCGCCTCGACCCGGCCTACCGGCACGGCATGGAGGACGTCGACCTGTGCCTCCGGCTGCGCCGCCGCGGCCTGCGGGTGATCCTCGAGCCCCGGGCGCGGTGCCGGCACGCCGCCGGGGCCACCGTCAGCCGGCGGGGGCCGGCGGCCCAGCGCCACGCGGTGTCCGGTCACCTGCGCCTCGTGGGCGGGGGCCTCGCCTCTCCCCTCGTGATCGCCCTCGCCCTGGGGCAGGCGGCGCGCGAGGGCGCCGATCCCGCCCGGTTCGCGGCGGTGTGGCGGGGCTGGCGGGACTGGCGCGCGCGCTGACGGGGCTCAGGACCCGCCGCCCCGGGCGGCGAGGACCTCGCGCCGGGCGCCGCGGGCGAAGACGATCATCGCGGCGACGGTGAGGCCGTCGAACAGGCTGGCGGCGAGGAAGCCCGGGTAGGGGCGCGCGGCGAAGGCGACGGCGAAGCCGACCACGGCGGCGGACTTGAGGAAGACCAGCGGGTAGATCGCCGCCCAGTAGCGCACGACGTCGAGCTGGAGGAGCACGCAGGCGAAGCCGAGGGTGGCGACGTTGGCGATGGCGAGCACCCGCCAGAAGACGCCGGTCTCGTCCCAGGGGTAGGCGACGCCGAAGAGGTCGCCGATGCCGGTGAAGGCGGCCACCGCCCGATCCGGCGCGACGGCGTAGATCGCGGCGGGGATGAGGAAATTGAGGGCGAGCAACGTGTAGACGATGTGGAACGCGCGCTTCATGGCGTCGCCTCCGCCGGGAGCCCCACATGGTAGAGCAGAACGTAGACCATCACCCCCGTCACCGCCACCACCAGCCAGACCGGCAGGGTCCAGCGGGCGAGGCGGCGGTGGGCCGCCAGGCGCTCGCGGCCCGCCAGCCAGGCGCTGCGGAGGGCGAGGAAGGGCACGAAGGCGGCGAGCACCGTGTGGACCAGGAGCACCCCGAGGTACAGCCCGCGCAGGGGCGCCTCGCGGGGGTAGGCGTGGGTGCCGCTCAGCGAGAGGCGCAGCAGGTAGCTGAGCAGGAACAGCGCCGACAGGCCGAGGGCGGCCAGCATGATCCGCCGGTGGCGATCCCGCTGTTTCCGGCGGATCGCGCGGTAGCCGGCCACGAGGAGCAGCGCCACGGTGGCGTTGATCGCGGCGTTGGCAGCCGCGAGGGCGTCAGGAAACGTCATCTCCGCCGCCTAACCGCCCCGGGCGGGGTGGCCTCGACGCAGGATAGGGGGGCGCGGGCCCGGGAGATCCGCGCTCGAAACCAGCGAGAGGTGAACTTGTACGCCGACGATTCCGGTGGAATCGCCCCCCCCTCCCTGCTGGCCTTCCAGCCCGGGGGCGAGCTGGTCTGGGCCGACGCCGCCGCCCGGCGGGCGCTGGGCCTGGACGCCGCGGAGGCCCCGCGCCCGGTGCTCGAGGCGGGCGACCGCCTCAGGCTGGATCGGCCGGACGGCTCGGCGGCGCGGTGGGCCGTCCGCGAGCTCGCCGGCGCCGGGGCCCTGCGGGTGGTGGCCCTCGGCCGGCCCCTGTCGGAGGGGGAACCCGTCGAGGATGCCGGCGACGCCGCGGCCTGGCGGGCGGTGCTCGCCCGCGAGCCCGGCCGCGCCCTGGTGGCCGCCGCCATCGCCAACGACGTGAACAACCCGCTGACCTGGGTGCTGCACGACCTCGCGCGGGTCGAGGACGCCCTCGACGGCGACCTTCCCGACCTCGACCTCGCCCGCACCCTCGTCGCCGAGGCCCGGCAGGGCGCGCGGCGGGCCTCGCGGGTCCTCGGCGAGCTGGTCGAGGCCCTGCGCGACGACCCGGACGGCGAGCCCCGCCCCTGCGACCTCGCCCTGTCCCTCGAGGCCGCCGCCCGCCTCGCCTGGGACGACCGGGGCTTTCCGATTCGCGTGGAGCTCGACCTCGAGCTTCCGCTGCCCCGGGTCCGGGCCCGCCAGGGCCGCCTCACCCGGCTCCTCCTCGCCCTGTTCCTCGGCTTCGCCGCCCGGGCCGGGGGCGAGGGGCCGCCGCGCCTGCGGGTGCGGGCCGCCTGGAACGGCGAGCTGGCGCGCGTCACCCTCGAGTCCCCGCGTCGAGCCGCTCCGGGGCGTGGCGAGCTGCTGGCGGAGGTGCGGCGGATCCTCGCGGAGTTCGGGGGCTCGATCCTCGAGGACGCGGCGGGGGACGGCACGCGCCTCGCCCTCTCCCTCCAGCCCGCGGCCACCCCGGACCTGGGCGATTCCCCGGGGGAGTCCCTCGACCGCCGGGGCGTGGCCCTCGTCGTCGACGACGAGCGGCCGATCCGGCGCATGGTCTCGCAGGCCCTCCACCGCTGGTTCGACGTGGTGCAGGCCGCCTCGGGCACCGAGGCCCTGAGCCGCATCGAGGAGCGCGAGGGTCGCTTCGACGTCATCGTCTGCGACATGCTGATGAACGACCTCACCGGCTTCGACATCGCCGACTGGCTCGGCCGGCGCCACCCGCACCTCGGCGACCGCCTGGTGTTCATGACCGGCGGCGGCGCGCTTCCGGGGCTCACCGAGCGCCTGCGCCTGTCGGGGCACCGCTGGATCGCCAAGCCCTTCGACATGGACCGCCTCACGGCCCTGGCGCTCCGGG
>WGAH01000132.1 GCA_015489145.1 Deltaproteobacteria bacterium | reverse complement strand
GTCTCGCACAGGGTGTCGCTGCGAAAGCCCTTGTAGCCCCGGGTGAAGTCGTGGGCCGTGGCGGTGATCCCGCCCGAGGCCCGCGCCGGGCCGGCGGCCAGGCCCAGCGCCAGGACGGCGAGCCGCCGCGCGCCGATTCGCGTCTGTCGCGTTCCCATCGCCCGCTCCTCGCCGGGCGGGGCGCCCGGCCGGAACCGGCATCGGTCCGGGGGAGGCCGTCCGCAGGGCGCGGCGGGCGGGTGCTGACGAGAGGCCGGCGAACAGCGGGTTTTCGCCGAGGATTCGCCGCGGGGGCTCAACCCCGGCGGGCGCCGGCCGAGGGGGGCTCAGGGCTCGACGCGCAGCACCATCGTCTCGCCGGGAGCGAGGCGGAAGCGCCGCTCGGCGCTGGCCGTGCCGCCGTCGTCCTCGGCGCCGACCGACACGGTGCCCACCATCGTCGCGGCCACCCGGTCGAGGTTGGCGAGGACGACGTTCCAGGCCCGCCCGGCGTCCACCTCGACGGTGGTGTCGAGGGCGTCCACGTCGGTCTCGGCCAGCGCGGCCGGGAAGGCCTCCCCGGCGTCGAGCAGCGCCAGCCCGTCGTCGTCCACCACGTAGACGTCGACGTCGCCGCCATCGCCGTACAGCGACATGCTGCCCTCGTAGGCGCCGTCGGCGGAGATGCGGTGCGACTCCACCGACAGCGAGACGGCGAGCCGCATCCCGGTGCCGGCCTCGGCGGGCGTCGCCTCGGGCGGGGCGGGCATCTCGCCGATCTCGAGCGCGGCGCTGTAGGTCTCGCCGGGAAGCGTCTCCTCGGTGAGCTCGTAGAGGCCGCCGGTGGCGGGGCGGTTGCCGAGGGCCGAGGCCACCGTGTAGCCGTAGGGGTTGGACTCGCCGGCGGGGGTGGAGGCGTGGCCGTCGATGTCGGTGACCAGCTCGCCGGCCCAGGCCCAGGCGTCGGGGTAGCCGTAGACCGCCCAGGTGCCGTAGATCGTGATGACGGCGCCCTCGACCGGGTTGCCGTCGCGGTCGGTCACCGTGAAGTCCAGGGTGCTGTGCTGGGCCCCGTAGTCGGCGGTGCGGTCGGTGGAGATGTGGGTGTCGCCGCGGGCGGCGCTGATGAGGAACAGGCGGTTGCTGCTCAGGCCCGGGTCCTCGGCGTCGGGGTTCACGTCCGGGTCGGTGTCGTCGCAGTCGCCGTCGGCGATGGTCCAGCCGTCGCCGTCGGCGTCGCTGGTGTCGGCGCCGTCGTCGGCGATGCCGTCGCAGTCCTGGTCCCGGCCGTCGGCGACCTCCTCGGCGCCGGGGTGGACGTCGGGGTCGGTGTCGTCGCAGTCGCCCTCGGACACGCGCACCCCGTCGCCGTCCGCGTCGGTGGCGAGGTAGCCGTAGTCGGCGATGCCGTCGCAGTCGTCGTCCCGGCCGTTGCGGCTGATTCCCCCGTAGTAATTCGAGGTGTCGTTCATCTGGGTGCCGGTCACGTCCATCTTCACCCAGCGCTCGTCCCAGAACTCGTCCCAGGTGTGGTCGTTGGCGAAGGCGCCGACGTTGCGCGCCGGGATGAGGGCGGTGCGGGCGCTGGCGTCGCCGAGGTCGGCGTACTCGCCGCAGTTGCCCACGCCCAGGGCGTAGATGCGGACCGGCTGCACCGGGCGCTCCATGCCGGCGCCGAAGGTCATCACCGCGTCCACGAAGTCGAAGATGCGGCCGACGGCGCCGCCGTCCTCGGTGGCGTCCGTCGCCCCGGTCCACAGCACGTCCACCCCGTCCATCCAGCCGTCGAGCACCGGGCAGCCGCGCTCGTCCTCCGGCGGGCAGGAGGCCGCCGCCTCGCTCCACAGGAACTCGCGCCAGTGCCAGCCCGCGTCCGGGTCGACGCTGCGGGCCGAGTCCCAGCCGTCGACGAAGGCGGGGATCTCGTCCTCCAGGCGCGGGTGGACGACGTACCAGTAGTAGATCTCCGGGTCGACGGTGTGCTCCTCCACCGTGCCGTCGGCGGCCTGCACCCGGTAGGTGGCGGTGGTCCAGAAGTCGTCGTCCACGCCGGGCTCGCCCTCGTCGACCAGCTCCACGTAGTCGAGGGCGTCGTCGATCTCGTAGAGCAGCGCCGCGTTTCGCTGGAAGACCTCGGGGTGGAAGGAGGGGCGGTCGAAGACCTCGGGGCTGGTGTGGGCGATCGAGAAGGCCACCTCGTCGAGGAGCCAGGGCTCGTCGAGGTCGACGACCTGCATGGCCACGTCGTCCTGGGTGGTCGCGTCGAGCTGGCCGAGGGTGATCGCCAGGTCGTCGCGCACCCAGCTCGGCGCCGCCGCCACCGCCTGTTCGCCGAGTTCCGTGAGGTCCAGGTCGGCGCGGGCGAGGCCGATCGCCGGCGCGCCGGGGGCGCCGGTGTCGTCGCCGACGGGGTTCTCCTTGTCGTCGGCGGGCTCGGAACAGGCGGCGAGGAGGGCGAGGATGGCGAACGTGGACATGGCGACATCCCGATGGAGGCATGGAGGGCCGGTCCCAGTCTATGCCCCCCGGCCGCCGCTCGCAGCCCAACCCCCTTCGGGAGCGCCGCGCCGCCTACCCGAACAGCTCGAGCTGCCGGGTGCGGCCGAGGGGGCGCGGGGCGCCCTCGATGGGCCGGCCGTCGAGCCAGCCGCGGATCAGGCGCAGCATCCAGTCGCGGTCCCCCGGATCGTCGACGTAGTCGATGTCGGTGGTGTCGAGGAGGTAGACCGGAGCGTCCTCGTAGCGGGCCCACAGCCCCATGTAGCGCTCGCGCAGCGCGTCGAGGTAGTCGGCCTCGATGACCTGCTCGGCGTCGATGGCCCGGCGCCGGATGCGCTCGAGGATCACCTCGGTGGGGGCGTCGAGGAAGAGCACGAAGTCCGGGCGGGCGGTGCGGTCGCCGAGGAGGCGGGCGAAGCGGTCGTAGAGGGCCAGCTCGTCGCCGCTCAGCGTCTGCTCGGCGAACAGGCGGTCCTTGGCCCACAGGTAGTCGCTGACGACCAGCTCGTGGAACAGGTCGCCCTGGAGGAGCTGGAGCTGCTGGCTGTAGCGGGCGGCGAGGTAGAACATCTGGGCCGGGAAGGCGTAGCGCTCGCGGTCGGCGTAGAAGGCGGCGAGGAAGGGGTTGTCCTCGCAGGGCTCCAGCACGAGCCGCGCCCCCCACTCGCGCTCGAGCAGGCGGCAGAGCGAGGTCTTGCCCACCCCGATGAGGCCCTCGACGACGATGAACTTCGCCACGCTCGCTCTGCCGCCTGCTCGAGCGCGAGTGGGGGGCGCGGCTCGTGCTGGAGCCCTGCGAGGACAACCCCTTCCTCGCCGCCTTCTACGCCGACCGCGAGCGCTACGCCTTCC
>WGAH01000131.1 GCA_015489145.1 Deltaproteobacteria bacterium | reverse complement strand
GTCGGGGGGCGGCCAGGGAAGGCCGGCCGCTTCGGTCACCTGGCGGAGGGAGGGCCGCGGGGGCGCGACGGGATCGGCGGGATCGGCGGCGGCCAGCGCCGACGCGAGGGCGAGGGCGAGCAACACGGCGACGCCTCCAGCCGAGCCGGGGGCGGGAGGCCCCGGCGCGGCACCCGGCTTGGACCGGCCCGGGCGCGCCCGGTTCCCGACGCTCAGGCACCGGGCGACCAGTCCTCCACCGGCCAGCCACGGCGGCGGGCCTCCCGGGCGAGGCGAGGGTCGGGGGTCACGGCGACGGGGCGGCCGACGGCCTCCAGCACCGGCAGGTCGCTCACGCTGTCGGTGTAGAAGGCGGCGCGGTCGAGGGACAGGCCGCGCTCGTCGAGGAAGGCGCGGGCGTGGACGAGCTTGCCCGGCCCGAAGCAGAGGGGCTCGACGGCGGCGCCGGTGAAACGCCCGTCGCGGACCTCGAAGCGGTTGCAGAGGAAGCCGTCGAGGCCGAGCTCGGCGGCGGCCAGCTCGGAGAGGTAGACGCTGGAGCTGGTCAGCAGCACGGCGAGCTCGCCGGCGGCGTGGTGGCGGGCGACCGCCTCGCGGGCGGCGGGCCGCACGGCCGGCAGTACCTCCTCCTCCCAGAAGGCGCGGGTGCGGGCGCGCAGCGCGGCCTCCTCCCGGCCGGCGAGGGACGCGATCGCGTCGCGAATCGCCTGCTCCATGCGGGCGAAGCCGAGGTGGTAGGCCCCGATCCACATCCCCGCCCGCAGCGCCTGGCCGAGCGTGACGTAGCCCTCCCGCACCTCCCGCCGCACCCACAGGCTGGCGGAATTCACGTCCAGGACGGTGCGGTCGAGGTCGAAGAAGGCGACCCCCGCCGGCTTCATCGGCGCCACTCGACGGCGAGGCCGCCGGCGGGGCCGTGGCTGATCGCGTCGGCGTCGACGAGAACCGGCCAGCGCAGGCGCGGCACGAGGTCGAGGTGATCGGCGAGGCGGGCGCGGAGGCCGGCGGTGGGGCCGATCTCGCCCCGGGGGGTGCCGGCGGCGATCTCGGCGCCCTCGAGGGTGGCGCCGCCGTCGCTGAAGGCGCCGTCGAGGCCGACGAACCAGGGCCCCGGGTCGTAGCGGAGGCGAAGCTCGACCCGCCACTGCACGACGCGAAGCACCGCGTCGCGGCCGTCGGCGGCGCGGGCGGTCTGGCGGGTCCAGGCGGCGGCGGGCGCCAGCGCGGCGGACCAGCGGCCGGCGCGCAGGCCGACGTAGGGCTGGAGGGCCGGCCCCGCGTAGGCGGGCAAGGTCCAGCCACCGGACTGGATCGCCTCCAGCGAGCCGGACAGGGTGCCGGGGCCGTCGTCGCCGGCCCCCATGCGGGTGAGCTCCAGGCCGAGGATCAGCGCGGTGGTGGGATTCATGGGGGCCTCCTACCCCGAAAGGCCCGGCGGCGCCGGGTTGGAGGGGGCGCGGCACGCCGGCCTCGGGCCGCTCAGGCGTGCCGGACTCCTGCCGGCATCGCCGCGGTGGAGCGGTCGAGGAGCGCCGGCCTCGGATCGGCATGGGTGACGGGGGTAGCCACCGTTCCCGGCCGATCATTCCGGGCCGGGTTCTTGATAAGCCCCTCGGATCTGCTAGCCCCGCGGAACAACCCCCGTCTGGATGCTAGCCCTTCGCCCCTCGCCGGCCCTCTCCAGTGCCTCTCCGGCGCCTTGCCGGGGATGGCCAGACGGTCGAACCTGTGTTTTCGAGGCGCCCGATGGTGCCCCCCCTAGCATCATGAGGGGGGTTGTTTTCCCGGGTGATCACCTGGAGGGGGCTTGTCGACAAGCCCCCCCCCAGATGATCACCTGCGGCGACCGGCGGTGGGGGACACGAGGCGGGCCCGCCTCGCAGCGCCGGCGTCGGGAGCGCCGGCCTCCGGCCGGAACCGACGGGATGGGAAGCCGCTCCTCCAGGCGCGGCGCGGCGACAGGTGCCCGAGAGGGGGCGCCGAGGCGCGCGGGGGATACGGGTCGGAGGTCCCCCGCCCCGACGAGGAGCCTCATGTCCCTGCTCACCTTCCTCATCCTCGCCTGCGCCGCCCGCCCGCCCGCCGCCGAGCCCGAAGCC
>WGAH01000130.1 GCA_015489145.1 Deltaproteobacteria bacterium | reverse complement strand
GAACCGGCGGGGGCGCGGACCGGCCCGGAACCGGCGGCGGAACCGGCGGGGGAGCCGCGCGCCCGGGAACCGGCGGGACCGCCGGCCCCGGGGCGGCGGTGGCCGGCGCCGCCGCCGGCGGATCGGCCACCGCCGGCAGGCCCGCCTCCCGCAGCCGGCCCAGCTCGGCGGCGGTCATGGGCCCGCGCAGGAAGCACAGGGCGTGGCGGCTGCCGATGACCACCGGCTCGTCGGCGGCGGCGCGGTGGACGAGGAAGCGGCGCTTGCCCAGGCCCTCCACCACGTCGTCGAGGTCGGTGCGGCCGAGCCCCTTGAGCAGCCGGTCGCGGTCCTGCCGGGTCTGGAGCCGGCCCACGCACCACAGCCCGGCGTTGGAGAGGGCCTTGTAGTCGAGGTCCACCGGGTTCTGCGTCGCGAGCACCACCCCGAGACCCACGGCGCGGGCCTGCTTCATCAGCGTGAGCAGCGGCTCCTTCGTCGGGGGGCGTCGCGGGTGCGGCGGGATGTAGCCCGCCACCTCGTCGAAGTAGACGAGGGCGCGCATGCCGCTCGTGCCGGGCAGGCCGCGGCTCCAGGCCCGTACCCGGCCGAGGAGCAGGGACAGGAAGAACTGCCGCTGGGACTCCGGCAGGTGGGCGAGGGAGAAGACGCTCACCCGCACCCGGCCCCCGGCCTCGTCGGGCGGGGCGAGGAGAAGCGCCGGGTCGAGGGGCGCGCCCCGGGTCCAGGGCGCGAAGGATGGCGAGGCCACGACCCCGTTGAGGGCCATGGCGAGGTCCATGCGGTCGTCCGGCGGGAAGAAGCGGTCGAGGGGGAAGACGCCCACCCGGGTGAAGGGCGGGTCGACGAGGCGCAGGATCAGCGTCTCGAGGTCCGGGTCCTCGCCGGCGGCCCAGGCCTCGTCGAGGATGCGCGAGAGCACGATGTGCCCCGGGTCGCGCACCGGGTCGGCGTCGCGCCCGACCAGGCCGAGGAGCCCCGAGACGGTGCCGGCGACCAGGGCCCGCCGGGCGTCGGGGTCGGCGGCGGCGGCGGGCCGGCGAAAGGCGCCGATCACGTCCACCGGCACGCCGGCCTCGCTTCCCGGGGTGTAGACGGTGAGCGCCATTCGCCCGGCGAGGGCGGCCACCTCGGCGGGGCCGAGCCCCCAGCGGCCGAGCCCCTCGCGCCACCGCGCCGCCGTCGCCGCCGGGTCGCCCTCCTCCATCCACGGCGCGAAGTCCTCGCCGCGCAGCTCCGGGAACAGGAGCGCGAGGTTGGCGAGGTCGCCCTTCGGGTCGATGGCGATCACGGGGACGCCGGCGCGGACGAGTTCCTCGAGCAGCACCAGCGACAGGCCGGTCTTGCCGCTGCCCGTCATGCCGACGACGACGCCGTGGGTGCGGAGATCGTCGGCGGGAATGCGGAATGGCTCCGCGATTTCACCGTTCTCGTCGAGCGTTCCGCCCAGGTACAGCTCCGGGGCCATGCGGTCCTCGCCTTCTTCGGGGGATCGTCCTCCGGGGGCCCGCCCCCCGAGGCGGAGCTTTCTATCCGGCGGCGGCGGGCAGCGGCGCCGGCAGCCAGCCCCGTGCAAGACGCGGGCGGAAGCCGAGGGCCTCGGCGGCCCGGCCGAAGGCCCGCACGTCCTCGGGCTCGACCCGGCGGCCCAGGGCGTAGGGACGGCGCCGGCCCTCGACGGCGAGGACCAGGGGCTCGACCAGGCAGGCGAAGACCTGCCAGGGTCCGTAGCCGGCGAGGAGGTGGAACAGGTGCCCCCAGCCGCCGCGATCCCAGCCCGGCGGCAGGGCCACCGCCTCGCCGGCGTAGACGCGCACGTCCCGCCGCCGGCCGCGCAGGGTGCCGGGAATCGCCACGTCCACCACGACCGCCCCGGGCTCCAGGACCGCCGGGTCGAGGGTGCCGCCGGTGGGCCCGGCGGTCCTGGAGCCCGGGGCGGTCGTGGTGGACGTGGCGATTCCCGGCACCCTGCGCGGCCGGCGGCGGGACGTGCGCGTCTACGCCGGCGAGGCGGTGGCCCTGCCGCCGGGCTGGGATCGCGG
>WGAH01000129.1 GCA_015489145.1 Deltaproteobacteria bacterium | reverse complement strand
CGGCGGCCTCTCCCTCGGCCTGGCCGGGTGCGGCAGCGACAAGTCCGTCGGCATCTACAACACGCCGCCGAGCGTGAGCATCACCCAGCCCGCCGACGGCGCCACCTACGACGAGGGCACCTCCGTCACCTTCGAGGCGATGGTCGACGACGACTTCGACGACCCGGCAGACCTCGCGGTCACCTGGTCCAGCGACATCCAGGGCACCTTCGAGGGGGACTACACCCCGGAGCAGGGCGTGAGCCGGCTGATCACCGCCAACCTCGAGCCCGGAAACCACACGATCACGGTCAAGGCCGTCGACAGCGGCGGGGAGGGGGCCAGCGCCCACGTGCTGGTCACCATCGTCGACCTCCCCGACGACCCCGAGGTCGAGATCGTCCACCCGGCCTCGGGCGAGTCCGGCATGGAGGGCGAGGACTTCGAGTTCGTCGCGCTGGTCTCGGACGCCAACGACGCCGCCGAGGACCTCGCCGTCCGCTTCGAGAGCGACATCGACGGCGTGTTCTGCGAGCCGGAGCCCGACGCCACCGGCCGCGCCGCCTGCGAGACGGCGCTGAGCCCGGGCGACCACCTCCTCACCTTCACCGCCACCGACACCGACGGCTTCGAGGGCGCGGCCACCGCCGTCTTCGTCGTCGTGGCGGCCTCGGAGTCCGACGACGACGGCGACGGCTGGACCGAGGCCCAGGGCGATTGCGACGACGCCGACGACGACGTGTACCCCGGGGCCGCCGAGACCTGGAACGGGGTGGACGACGACTGCGACGGCACCGTCGACGAGGGCACCGAGGGCTACGACGACGACGGGGACGGCTACAGCGAAAGCGACGGGGACTGCGACGACGCCGACGCCGACACCCACCCCGGGGCCACCGAGACCTGCGACGACGAGGACGACGACTGCGACGGGATCACGGACGAGGACACCGTCTGCTACGACGACGACGGCGACGGCTACACCGAGCTGGACCTCGATTGCGACGACGGCGACGGCACCGTCTGGCCCGGCGCCCCCGAGCTCGAGGACGGCCTCGACAACGACTGCGACGGGACCGTCGACGAGGGCACGAACGCCTACGACGACGACGGGGACGGCTACAGCGAGAACGACGGGGACTGCGACGACGACGACCCCTCGGCCTCGCCCGGCGAGACCGAGACCTGCGGCGACGGCGTCGACAACGACTGCGACGGCTCCGCCGACGAGGAGAACGCCGACGGCTGCACGACCTACTACTACGACTACGACGGCGATTCCTACGGCAGCGACTCGGTGGCCGGCCGGTGCCTGTGCGCGCCCTCGGGCTACTACACGAGCACCTACGACACCGACTGCTACGACTACGACGCCAACGCCAACCCCTCCCAGACGAGCTGGTTCACCAACGCCCGGGCCGACGGCAGCTTCGACTGGAACTGCGACGGGCGCGAGTCGAAGTACTACACCTCGGAGTACGACTGCCCCTTCCTCGACACGAGCTGCACGACGGGCTGGGAGAGCAGCGTGAAGTCCTGCGGGAACGCCGGGACCTACGTGACGAGCTGCTCGAACTACCTCGTCTACTGCGACACGACCACCGCCACGCGCACCCAGAAGTGCCGGTGATCCGGCGAGGAGCGGGGGTGCGCCGCTTCGCGCTGCTGGCCGGGCTCCTGGCGGGAGCCGCCTGCCGCGATCCCGACGTGATCGTGCTCAGCGTGGACACCCTGCGCGTGGACCACGTCGGCGCCTTCAACCCCGACAGCCCCTCCGCCACGCCGGCCATCGACGCGCTGGCGGCCGACGGGGTGGTCTACACCGAGGCCTGGTCGCCGATCAGCGTGACGGGACCGTCCTTCTGCTCGCTGATGACCGGCGAGGAGCCGGGCCGGCACGGCGTGGTGCTCAACGTCTTTCGCGGCGGCGCCCGGCTTCCGGCCCGGGCCACCACCCTCGCCGAGGCCCTCGCGGACGCCGGCTACGACACCGGCGCCTTCGTCTCGGGCTTCACCCTTCGCAAGGCGCTGGGGCTCGCCCAGGGCTTCGACGTCTACGACCGGCCCGTGCAGTCCCGGCGGCGGCGCGGCGACGAGACGACGGACGCGGCGCTGGCCTGGCTCGGCGAGCACCGCGGCGAGCGCTTCCTGTGGCTGCACCTCTTCGACCCCCACGGCCCCCTGCGCGGCCTGGACGGCATGGTGCCGGCGGGTCCCCGGTGGGAGCGCGACGCCGGTCGGGGCGGGCGCATTCCGGCCTACCAGCGCATCGACGGCATCAGCGACCCGGCCTTCTACGAAGCGCGCTACGCCGCCGCCGTGAGCTTCGCCGACCGCCAGGTGGGGCGCGTCCTCGACGCCTTGAAGGCCGCGGGCCGCTACGACGAGGCGCTCATCGTGTTCCACGCCGACCACGGCGAGAGCTTCACCGAGCGCGACCTGTGGTTCGACCACGGCACCACCGCCTACGCCGAGCAGCTCCACGTCCCCCTCATCGTGAAGTACCCGGACAACCGCGGCGCCGGCACCCGGGTCGACCGGCCGGTGAGCCTGGTGGACGTGGCGCCCACCGTCCTCGCCACCCTGGGCCTGGACCCGCTCCCCGACGCCGATGGCAGGCCGCTGGACGAGGCCCGCCACCCGGTGTGGACCGGCGAGAGCAGCCACTGCAAGGCCAACCTGCACCTGCCGTGCCGCCCGCGGGGCCCGGGGGGGAAGATGTTTGCCGCCCGCGACGCCCGCTGGACGGTGGTGCGCCGCTCCCTGGCCGGGGGCATTCGCTACGAGCTGTACGACCGCCTCGCCGACCCGGCCGAGCGCCGGCCCGTGGCGGGGGGGGAGCCGCCGGCCGGGCTGGTGGCGGCGGTCGACGCCCTGGCCGCCGAGCGGGCGGCGATGCACCTCCCCGAACCCCCGAGGGAGACGCTTCCCCCCGAGGAGCGCGAGGCCCTGGAGGCGCTCGGCTACATCGAGCCCGAGGGCGGCGCCGCCCCGGCGGGCGAGGGCGCCCCGACGGGCGAGGGCGCCCCGGCGGGAGAGGGCGCCCCGGCGGGAGAGGGCGCCCCGGCGGGCGAGGGCGCGAAGGGCGCCGGGGCCTCGCGGCCGTAGCCGGAAACCGTCACTCCGCCCGGCGCCAGACCTCGCGGGTGGCGGCGAGGACGCCGTGCTCGTCGGAAAGCGTGGTCTCGACCACCAGCGTGTCGCCCCGCGCCTCGCGGCGGGTCAGGACGGTGGCCGGGCGCCCGTCGGCCAGGGCGAGGCCCACGGTGCTGACGAGGGCGCCGTCCTCCCAGGCGTGCCGCGCGGTGGCGGTGTCGCCCTTGGGGGTCTTCACCGGGCGGAAGCGGCCGTCGGCCACCAGCGTCTCGGACAGGGAGAGGGGCCCGGCCGAGACGGCGACGGTCACGGTCTCGCCGTCGACGCGGATGTCCATCGTCCGGTTTCCGAGGGCGGCGGCCTGGCGGACGATCCAGGGGGCGCCCCGGGCCTCCAGCAGGGTGTCGGGCGGATCGGAGCGCTCGGCGTCCAGCACCCACCGGCCGGCCAGGGCGGCGCGGTCGGCCGACCCGGCGGCCGGCGTCAAGGCGGGGGCCGGCGCGGTGGGCGCCTCCCCGCCGGGCTCCGACCCGGCGCGGGCGAGCAGGGCGGTCGCGAGCAGCCAGGCGGCGGGCACGGCTCAGCCGGGGCGGGCCACGACGACCATGTCCCGGCCGCCGAGCACGCGGTGGACGGTCACGCGCGCGCCGAGGGCCTCGAGGGCGCCGCGCACCTGGGCCTCGGTGAGGAAGTGGTTGCCCTGCACGTGCTCGCCGAGGTTGCCGAGCGCGATGCCGGCCATGCCGGGCCGGCGGAGGGCCTCGACCTCCTCGGGCCAGGCCGGCTCCCAGATCGCCAGGGCCCCGCCGGGGGCGAGGCCGCGCAGCAGGTTGCCGAGCAGGGCCTCGCGCGCCTCCCAGACGTGGTGCAGGGCCCGGTTCATCGCGACGAGGATCGCCGGCTCGTCGAGGCGGAAGTCGACGAGGTCGCGGCGGGCGAAGCGCAGGCGCTCCCCGAAGCCCTCGGCCTCGGCGCGGGCGCGGGCGTCGGCGAGGCTGGCCTCGAAGCCGTCGACGCCGAGGCCCCGCAGCCGGGGGTAGCGGCGCAGCAGCCGGCGCAGGTACCAGCCGTTGCCGCAGCCGAGGTCGACGACCAGGCCGCCGCGCTCGCCGATTTCGGCGAAGACCGGCACCGCGCCGAGCACCTGCTCCTCGAAGACCGGCCCCTGGCGCCGCTCGAGCATGGGGCCGAAGCCGCGGCCGAGGATGGGGCGCTCGGTGAGCACCACGGACCCGGGGCGCTCGCCGCTGGGGGCCAGGCTGGCGGCGCGCTCGGCCATGTGGGCGCCGAGCACCGCGCTCCAGGCGAAGGGCATCAGCGAGTCGGGGGCGTCCGGGTGCAGGGCGCGGCCCTCCTCGGTGAGCCGCCAGCCCTCGCCGTCGCGGTCGAGGAAGCCGAAGGCGTAGCCCACCTCGCACCAGCGGCGGGCGTAGCCGGCGTCGATGCCGGCGGTCTCGGCGGCCTCCTCGGCGGTGGCGGAGCCGAGCGTGGCGAAGGCCTCGACCAGGCCGCTGGCGATGCCGACGAAGGCGGCGTGGAGGGTGGAAGCGCCCTGGGCGTGGCGCAGGTAGCGGTCGCGGATCTCGTCGTTCACGGTGACCTCGGTTGGGGCTGGGCGGAAGCGGGGGACTCGTCGAGGTCGATGCCCCCGACCATCGAGGAGACGCGGAACAGGGCCAGGGCGCCGAGGCCCACGCCGAACCAGAGGGTGGCCACGCGCACGAGGAGCGCCGCGGCCACGGCCTGGCCCTCGGTGATGCCGGCGATGAGCGCCACGGCGCCGCCGGCCAGGGCGCCGTCGGCCACGCCGAGGCCGCCGGGCATGGCCCCGCCGGCCACGGTGGCGAAGGCGTAGATGAACACGGCCACCTCGAGGGTGGCGGGCACGTCCAGCCCCCGGAGCACCAGCAGGAAGCCGAGGCACTCGGCGCCCCAGGCGACGAGGCTGAGCGCCAGGGTGAGGGCGAGGGGCGCCGGCGCGAGGCAGGTGCGGGCGCTCTCGAGCAGCTCCTCGAACTTGTGGGCGACCCGGCGCAGGCCCGGCAGCCGGCCCACCAGGTCGAGGGCGAACAGGCTCAGGCGCTTGCTCGACAGCACCGCCAGGCCCAGGGCCACCAGCGCGCCGGGAATCGTGAGGTAGTGAACCTTGTCGGCGGCGAAGGTGGTGACGCCCAGCCCGGCGAGGAGCAGCATGGCGATGCCGTCGGTGAGCCGCTCGGCGAACAGCGCCGGCACGGTGCGCGCCATCGGGGTGCCCGTGCGCTCGCGCACGACCCAGGGCTTGAGCAGCTCCCCGGCCTTGCCCGGCGAGATCACCATCGCCAGCCCGCTCGCGAAGTTCCAGGCGTCGTCGCGAAGCGGCATGGGAACGCCCAGGCGGCGGAGCAGGTAGTGCCACTTGACGAAGCGAAGCCCGTAGTTGACGAGGGTGAGCGCCAGGACCGGGACGGCCAGCGACCAGCGGAAGGTCGCCAGCGCGTCCTGCACCCGGGCCAGCCCGGCCCACACGCTGCCCGCGAGGTAGAGCAGCGCGCCGAGGGCGATGGCCCCGATGACCCAGCGGCGAAAGCGGTGGACGAGGTTGCCTGCCATCGGCACCGCCTAACCCCCTCGACCGGCGGACCGAAGGACGAAGGGGGTGGAGCGCGGCGGAGTCAGGGGATGGTCATCCCCCTGGTCCCGGAACGGGGTAGCCTGAACCGGGAGGCCGCTCGTGGCGCGCTACACGATCCACACCGGGGCTCGCGAGGACCGGGACGAGCCGGTCGAGGTGGAGGCCGGCAACTGGATGGTCGCCCTGGGCCTGGGGCTCGACGCCCTCGGCCTGGACGCGGCGGTGGAGCGCCTGGCCTGCGAGGTGCTCCGCAACGGCACCGTCATCGCCCGCGACCCGCGCGCCGGCCGGTCGTTCATCGTGCAGCCCGCCGAGGCCGGCCCGGCGCCGGCTTCCTGGGACGAGGCGGAGGCCCTGGCGATGGCGGAGGAACCCGCCGAAGACGACGAGCCCGACGCGTTCACCGACGAGGCCACCGACCTCATGCGCGTCTCCCGGCCGGTGGCGGTCGACCCGGCCTCCGTGATCGCGCGGTCGGCCTCGGTGGAGCAGGCCTTCGCCGCCGCCCTGTCGCTGGCCGTCCAGCTCGTGCCCTGCGAGGCGGCCTCGGCGGTGCGCCTCGAAGCGGACGGGGGCCTGCGCTTCGTCGCCGCCACCGGTCCCAAGGCCGCCGCCCTGCGCGGGATGCGGCTCCCCCGCGACACCGGCGTCGTCGGCTTCTGCGCCGGGCGGGGCGTCTCGCTCATCCTCCACCGCGCCGACCGGGACCGCCGCTTCTTCCCGGCGGTGGACGCCGCCACCGGCTTTCGCACCCGCAGCATCCTGTGCGCCCCCATCCGCCAGGGCGGGCGGGTCCACGGCTGCCTGGAGCTGATCAACCCGCCGCCGGGGGGACGCTTCGGCCGGGTGGACCTCGACCTGCTCGAGCGCGTGACCGAGGCCCTCGCCGGGCGCCTCGAAGCTACTGCACGGTGATGCCGACCACCAGGCTGTGGGCGGCCTCTTCGCGCAGGCGCTGCTGGAGCTTGGTGTAGAGGTCGTAGTTCTCGGGGTTCACCGTGTCGAGGTCGACGGACTCGGTGTCCTGCTCGCGGGCCGGGTGCTTCCACAGCCAGAACTCGACGCTGCTGTCGTCGTCGAAGGTGAAGCGCCACTTGTGGCGGTTCGTGACCTCCCAGGAGGTGCCGTCCTTCAGGGTGACCCGGGCCGTGGTCTTGAGGGTGCAGTCGTACATCCACGGGGTCCAGTCGCTGTCGTAGTAGCAGTCCACGTCGGCGGGGACCTTGCCGGGCTTGACGGTGACCGACTTGACCTCGGTCCAGGGGACGTCGCGCTCGCCGGTGCTGTTCTCGACCTCGATGACGAGCTTGTCGGGCTCGGTGGTCCAGCCCTCGTCGGCGAACCAGTCCACGCTGCGCTCGATGCGCTTGACGTGCCCGGAGACCGTCTCGCCGCCCGCGCGGCGAATCGTGACCTGGAGGTCGGCGTTGACGACCTCCTGGGGCTCGGCGGCCTCCTCGGCGGCGGCCTCCTCGGCCTCCTCGGCGGCGGCCTCCTCTTCCTGCCCGGCCGGGGCGGGCTGCTCGGCGGCGGGGGCCGCGGGCTGCTCGGCGGCGGGG
>WGAH01000128.1 GCA_015489145.1 Deltaproteobacteria bacterium | reverse complement strand
CTTGTCGGGGGTGTACTCGCGGGCGAGGAGCTGGGCGAGGCCCTCCTGCAGCCAGCGCGGCACGGGGCCCGCCCCGGCACCGCCGCCCCGCTGGAGACCGTCCTCGACCACGAGCTGGTCCACGTCCTGCTGGGTCGGGCCTTCGGGCCGCGGCCCGTGCCGCGCTGGCTGCAGGAGGGCCTCGCCCAGCTCCTCGCCCGCGAGTACACCCCCGACAAGACCCGCGCCCTGGCGAACGGGGTGCTCGGGGGCAACCTGCTCGGCATCGAGGACATGACCGGCGGCTTTCCCGCCGACCCGATCCGGGCGCGCCTGGCCTACGCCGAGTCCGCCGACCTCGTCGCCTTCGTCCAGAACCACTTCGGCCGCGACGCGATCCACGCCCTCGTCCGCGAGATGGCCCGGGGCGCCCCGGCCGGCGCGGCGATTCGCCGGGCCACGGGCCTGTCGATCACCGACCTCGACGCCCGCTGGCGGGCCGGCCTCCAGCAGGGGCCCTTCTGGATCGCCCCCCTGGCCGACGGGCAGGTCTTCCTGGGGGTGGCGGGCCTCGCCTTCCTCGTCGCCGCCGCCTTCGCGCTGCGCCGCCGCCGGCGGCGCCTGGAAGCCTGGGCGCGGGAGGAGGCCGAGCTGGAAGCCCGCCTCGCCGCCGAGGCGATCCGCCGGCGGGCGCCGCTGGCGGGCGAGCCGCAGGAGCCGCCGGACCTCGTCGTCCACTAAGCGCTGGCGCCCCCCCAGGGCGATGCCCCTGGCATCGGCGTCATGGCCCTGTCAGGAACATGGGCGAAAGGTCTTGGCTCCCTGGCCGATCCCTGAAACGACCCGTGCCCCCGGCGCCCAGTCCGCGCCGCCCGGAGGCCCACCGTGCAGGTCTTCGTCGCCCGCCAGCCCATCCTCGACGCCGAGGGGCGCACCACCGCCTACGAGCTCCTGTTTCGCGGCGACCGCGACGCGCTCGAGAGCGGCATCCTCGACCAGGCGACCGCCGGAGATGCCGCCACCTCCCAGGTGATCGTCGGCGGCACCTCCGCGATCGGCCTCGACGCCCTGTGCCCGGGGGTGCCGGCCTTCATCAACTTCACCCGCAACCACCTGCTCGCCGACACGGCCCTGCTGCTCCCGCCGGGGCGGGTGGTGATCGAGATCCTCGAGGGCATCGAGCCCGACGAGCCCGTCGTCGAGGCGGCCCGCCGCGCCAGGGAGGCGGGGCACGTCCTGGCCCTCGACGACTTCGCCTACGACCCCCGCTGGGAGCCCCTGCTGGCGATGGCGGACTTCGTCAAGGTGGACGTGCTCGCCAGCGACCCCGCCGAGGAGGCCGAGCGCATCCGGGCGGCGCTCCCCGGCGGGCGCGCCCCGCTGCTCCTCGCCGAGAAGGTCGAGGACGAGGCGACCTTCCGCCGGTGTCGCGACCTCGGCTACGCGCGCTTCCAGGGCTGGTACTTCGCCCGGCCGGAGACGCTGAGCGGCGAGGCGCCGGCCGCCTGGTCCGGGCACGTGCTCGCGCTGCTGCGCGAGACCCGCACCCCGGAACCCGACACCGCCGCCATCGCGGCGATCCTGGGGCGCGACCCGGGGCTGGCCTGGCGCTTCCTGCGCTTCGCCAACGCGCCGATCTTTCCCTGGTCCGGGCGCGTCCGCGGCCCGCGCCACGCCCTCGGCCTGCTCGGCACGCGCCTCCTGCGGCAGTGGGCCGGGCTGGTGGCGCTCGCGGCCCTGTCCGAGGACGCGCCGCCGGAGCTGGTCAACCTCGCGGTCACCCGGGCGATCTTCCTCGAATCCCTCGCCGACGACCTGCGCCGGCCGCCCGACGAGCTGCACCTCCTCGGGCTGATGTCGCTGGTGGAGGCCATGGCCCGCGCCCCGACGGAGAAGCTCCTCGACGGCCTGCCGCTCTCCCCCGAGCTCGAGGCGGCCCTGCTGCGCCGGGAAGGGCCCCTCGCCCCGCTCCTCGACCTGTGCGTCGCCTTCGAGCGCGGCGACTGGGCCGCCGCGGATCGCCTGAGCACCGACCTCGGCCTCGGAGAACGGGCCGCCCGGGCGATGCTCGAGGCCACGGCCCGCGCCCCCGCCCTCGTCCTCGCCGTCGACGGCACCCGCGGACGCCAGGCGAGTTGAGCGCTCCTCAACCCTCGTCGCGGCGCAGCGCCGCCCGGGCGAGCATGAGCCCGCCCACCGCGGCGAGTACCCCCGCGGACAGCCGCCCCCAGCGCGGCGGGTCGTCGCGCAGGCTCGGGTCGAGGCGGTCGAGGAGCGGCAGCACCACCGCGGCGTTCGGGTCCTGGCCGGCGGTCCACCACACCCAGGCGGCGACGGCGAGGAAGAGCACGGGGACGACGAAGCGCACGGAGCCTCCTCGAAGCGGCGGGACCGCCGCCGGCCCATGCTACCCTCGCCGGCCGCCGGGAAGCTGAGGTGGAGGCGTGAAGGGGCCGGAAAAACGCGGGTCGCGCGGCGCGCTCGCCGCCTTCGCCCTGTGGGTGGCGCTCGTCGTCTTCTACGCCGCCACCGTGCCCCTCGCGGCGCACCGCGACGGCGACTTCACCCACCTGTGGACCTGCGGGCGGCTCGTCGCCACCGGCCAGGGGGCGCGCCTCTACGACCCGCCGGCCCAGCGCGCCGTGCTGGCCGCCGCCTTTCCCGAGGGGATGCCCGACTGGATGTGGGCGGAGCGCCAGGACCGCCTCGGCGCCTGCTTCTACCCGCCCCCGGCGGCGGCGGCCTACGCCCCCCTCGGCGCGCTGCCCCTGCACCGGGCGGCGGCGGCGCAGGCGTGGATCAACCTCGCGGCGGCGGTGGCCTGCGGCTGGCTGCTCGCCGCCCTGGGCCGGCGAGGGGGGCGCCTCGACCCCTTCCTCGCCGGGGCGGTGATCCTCGGGATGCCCTCGACCTTCGCCGCCTACGCTCTCGGCCAGAACGGCGTGCTCACCGCGCTGGTCGCGCTGGCGGCGGCGCTGCTCCTGCTGCGGGCGCGGGAGGCGAGCGAGGAGGCCCCCCGACGATCCCGGCGCGAGGCCCTCCTCGGCGGGGCGGTCCTCGGCCTGCTCGTCGCCAAGCCCAACCAGCTCCTCGCCCTCGGCTGGATCCCCCTCGCCCTCGGCGTCCCCGCCGCCCTGCCCGGCGCGGCCCTCGGCGCCGGGGCCGCCGCCGCCGTCGGCGCCCTGGCCGCCCCGGGGGCCTGGGCGGGCTGGCTCCACCTGCTACCCGACCTCCTGCACATGCAGGACCTGCCCGGCTACCCCCTCGACCTCCAGCAAAGCGGGCTGAGCGTCTTCCGGCGCTGGCTGCCCGCGCCCTGGGACCGCCTCGGCTGGCTGGCGGCGGCCGCCGTCCTCGCCTGGGGCTGGAGCCGCGCCCGCCGCCTCGCGCGCCGCGGCGAGCCCCGCCGGGCCCTGGCCCTGGGCCTCGCCGTCGCCTGCTGGATCAACCCCCACGTCCACCACTACGACCTCGTGCTCACCGCCGCCGCCTGGGCGCTCGGCCTGGCCGACTGGGACCGCCTCGACCGCCGCGCCCGCCGCCTCGGCCTCGCCGTCGGCCTCGCCCACGCCCTCGCCTGGCCCGTCTCCGCCGCCCTGGGCTGT
>WGAH01000127.1 GCA_015489145.1 Deltaproteobacteria bacterium | reverse complement strand
TCGGCCCCTGCTGCGTGCTCGGCGGCCAGGGCGGGCGCGTCCAGGACCGCCCGCTCGCCGAGCTGTGGCGGGACGACCCCTTCCTCGCCTCGGTGCGCGCGGCGATGCGCGCCGGCCGCCCCCCGGAGCGCTGCGCCGAGTGCTCCTGGAACATCCTCGGCCACGAGGCGCGCATCGCCGCGCGCACCGAGGCGAGGAAGGGGTCGTCCCGCCACAGCTCGGCGAGCGGGCGGTCCTGGACGCGCCCGCCCTGGCCGCCGAGCACGCAGCAGGGGCCGACCCGCCCGTCGGCGGCGACGACGAGGTGGTGCCAGGCGCGCAGGCAGGGGGCGCCGAGGAGGCCCGGACCGCGCCCGAGGGCGGCGACGTCGGTGTGGCCGCGGTCGAGGCGTTCCGGGGCGAGGAAGTGCTCGAGGGTGGTGGCGATGCCGAGCCGGTCGGCGAGGTCGAGGGCGGCGCGGGCGACGGCGGGCACGGCGGCCCGCTCCCCGGGGGTCAGCGCCAGGGCGCGCTGCTCGGGGGTGTAGGCGACCAGGGCGTCGAAATCGACGCGAAACGCGCCGAGGGAAGCGGCGAGGCGCACGAGGTCCGGCAGCTCGCGCCAGTTGTCGCGCAGCACCACCGCGTGGATCGCGAGGCGGGGCCGGTCCCGGCCGGCGCGCTCGCGAAACACCCGCAGGCGGCAGGCGGCCCGCACGGCGGCGCGAAAGGCGCCGGGCCGGCCGCGCAGGCGGTCGTGGGTGGCCGGGTCGGCGCTGTCGATGGAGACGTGAACCTCGTCCCAGCCCCCCTCCACCATCGCCCGGGCCACCTCGGCGGTGAGCAGGGTGCCGTTCGTCGTGAGGATGCCCTCCATGCCGTGGGCGCGCACGCGCCGCACCAGCGGCCCGGCGAGGCCGCGGCGGGCGAGGGGCTCGCCGCCGCCGAGCACGAGGACGCGCCGCACCCCGAGGGCCGCGGCCTCGTCGATCACCTCGAGCCACCGCGCGTCCGAGGGCTCGCCCACCGGCGGCCGGTGGCGGTCGGTGGTGTCGCAGAAGGCGCAGTCGAGGTTGCAGCGCAGCGTCGGGTAGATCTCGAGGGTGAGCGGCCCGGGCGGGGGGAGCGCCGGGTCGCGGTCGAGCCAGCCCGCCACCCGCGCCGCCACCGCCGGCGGGTCGAGGGGGCCGGCCTCGCGCTCGCCCGCCGCCTTCCCGCCGCTCCCGTGCCGCTCCGCGCCGTCCATGGGCGCAAGGTAGCACCGCCAGCGCGCGGCGCACGCGACCGCGCCCCTTGCGTGCCCCGACGCCGCGGGTACATAGTGCGACCCGTGGATCCAGGAGACGCCATGCCCTTTCGCCTCATCGCCCTGCTGCCGCTCCTCGCCGCCTGCCCGGCCCCCGAGCCGCAAGAGGACGGCACCGACACCGCCCCGATCGCCTTTTGCGAGACGATGGACGACGCCGACAGCTACTACATCGAGGAAGGCGGCGGCAACGGCTCCAGCGGCAAGGTGATCGGCCGCCTGATCACCGACGTCACCGGCAGCCTCCACGACCCCAACCTCGTCGCCAACGTCGACTACACCATCGACAACCTCGACGTGGGCGGCACCCAGCAGCAGGGCCGCACCGACCAGGACGGCAGCTTCCAGGAGGTCCTCGGCGCCGGCACCTGGCGCTTCAAGCACAGCGCCGAGAAGTCGGGCTACTCCTGCGCCAACACCGTCGACTTCGAGGTCGAGGGCGGCAACACCACCTGGATCTGCATCGACGCGAACTGCCAGTAGTGCACGCGCCCGGGAGTCCTCGACCACCGGACCAGGCGCGACCTGGCGCGTGCACGCGGGCGCGAAGCGTCCGCCGCGGGGGAGGTGCCGAAGGCACCGGGGGGCGCGGCCCCCCTTGCGATGGGATCGCTGGTGCCGGAGCTCGCTGGTTCCAGGAACCACTCAACCGTGGCGGTGCTCGGAAATGGTCGGGAACCGGCGCGCGGAGGCACCAGCGCACGCGCCCGGGAGTCCTCGACCACCGGACCAGGCGCGACCTGGCGCGTGCAAGCGGGCGCGAAGCGTCCGCCGCGGGGGAGGTGCCGCGGGGCGCGGCCCCCCTTGCG
>WGAH01000126.1 GCA_015489145.1 Deltaproteobacteria bacterium | reverse complement strand
GGCGTCGCCTCGCCCGGGGCGGGCAGGTCCCTCGGGGGCGCGGCGGCGGTGCGGACCTCGACGAGAGCCCCGGCGGGCACCCGGTGGGCCGGGTGGCTCACGGCCACGCCGTCCACGCGCACCCCGCCCCGGCCGATGGCGGCGCGGGCGCGCTTTCGGGAAAGGCGGGTGCCCTCGGCGACGAGCTTGTCGATGCGATCGGCGCGGGGTGCGACGAAGCGGGCGCGCATCAGCGTCCTCCGGCGTGGCGGCTCGCGCCGAGCACCGGCGCGCCGCGGTCGTCGACGTATCCGAGGGCCTCGAGCTGTTCGAGGAGGGCCGCCGACCCCGGCTCGTCGCCGGCCGGGGCCCCCGCGGCGAGGGGTGTCGGCGCCGCGTCGAGCACCCGGCTCGGCACCGGCGGCGGGGTGGGCGGCGGGACGACCAGCCCGTCGAGCACCCGGCCGGGCATGTCGGCGGCGGCGGGAAGGCCGGCCAGGGCGTACAGGGTGGGGCCGATGTCGGCGACGGTGGCGCGGACCTCGGCGCCGGCCCGCGCCCGGGCCCCCCAGGCGTACAGCGCCGCCTCGGGGCGGTGTCCGCCGTTGAGCACCGGCCGGGCCGGCGAGGACTGGAAGCCGTGGTCGCTGAGCACGACGAGCGTGGTCGTCGCCGGGTCCACCGCCGCCATCACGCGGCCGAGGAGCCCGTCGAGAAAGCGGTAGGCGTCGGGCACCCAGCGGGCGGCCTCCTCGACCTGCTCGGCGGTGACGGGGCCCTCGGCGTAGGGGTAGGCCCTCCGGCCGGGGCGGCCGGCGTCCTCGGCGGCGGCCTCGGCGCGGGCCATCGGGTCCCTGCGGAGCAGGCGGCGCACGTCGGGGTCGGCGAAGGGCCAGTAGAGGTGGCTCACCTGGTCGGCGGTCGCGCAGTAGACCAGGGCGACCCGCGCCCCCGACCCGGGCCACAGCGCCTCGAAGGCCCGCACCTGGGTCTCGTCCCGGGTGGCCGGGTGGAAGGGCGCCCCGTAGGCCGCGAGCTGGTAGCCGATGGGGGTGTCGGCGAAGTCCTCGGCGGCGGGCACCCAGGCCCGCGCCCGCTCCGCGAGCTCCGGCGGCCAGGCCAGGCCCCAGGTGTCGGCGTGGGCGGCGCGGGAGATCGCGACGGAGGGATCGTCCGGGTCCTTGTTCATCGGGAAGGCGAACACGAAGCGGTCGCTGAGGACCGCGCCGTCGATGGGGCTGGCCGGCCAGCTCATCAGCCAGCCGAGCACCAGGCTTCCGGTGCCCTCGGCGGTGGCGGCGTCCCAGAGGCGCGCCACCCGCACGTCGGCGGCGGTGTAGGCGCCGCCGTCGGCGTGGGTCCAGCCGCCGATGCCGTGGACGGCGGCGGGGTAGCCGCTGGCGTAGCTCGTCCAGATGATGGGCGAGAGGATGGGCGGTTCCACGGCGATGCGGCCCCGGGCGCCCTCGTCGAGGAGGCGCCGGAAGTTCGGAAGCTCGCCGTCGGCCGCCATCGCCTCGACGCGGGTGGGCTCCAGGCCGTCCATGCCGAGCACGACCAGGCGGCCGGGATCGGCGGCCGGGCGGCAGGCGGCGAGGAGGGCGGCGAGGACGAGGGGGCGGCTCACGGGGCCCTCCTACCCGCCGGGGCCGGTTCGGGCCGGTGGCCGGTGACCCGCATCGCCCGCACGACGGCCGACCCGCGCCGCCACCGGGCCGCCTCCTCCCAGGCGAGGGCGTGGGCGAGGCGCCCGGCGGGCTCGCCGTAGGCCGCCAGCACCACCACCGCCCCCTCGG
This sequence comes from Deltaproteobacteria bacterium, assembly GCA_015489145.1. Classification (GTDB taxonomy): domain Bacteria; phylum Myxococcota_A; class UBA796; order UBA796; family UBA2385; genus S143-5. The sequence continues at coordinate 2,996 of WGAH01000126.1, read as the reverse complement.
GGATGGCGGCCGGGTCGGTGTCGGGGCCGTAGACGCGAATCCCGCGCACCGGCTCGGCGACCTGCCCGGCCCAGGGCTGGGTGAGGGCCGCCGCCTGGTAGCTGCCCACCCACACCTCGCCCGTGCGGGCCGCCTCGGCGATCCACGGGGCGGCGTCCCGCTCGGCCCGGGCGGCGTCGAGGCCGTACAGCGATGCCTCGGGGCCGAAGGGGCTCGGCGCCCGCAGCCAGGCCAGGCCCAGCAGCGCCAGCCAGGGCCAGCGCCCGGCGAGGACCACGACGAGGACCGCCATGCCGGGCAGGAAGTACCGGACGTGGGTGAGGGGGGCGAGGGCGCCGCGGGTGGCGAAGAAGCCCACCGCGGCGAAGAAGGCGGTCCAGACCAGGCCGAGAGCCAGGGCGAGGCGGGCCGGGGGGCGGCGCAGGAGGCGTCCGCTCCAGGGCAGGCCCAGGAGGAGTAGCCAGCGGCCCTGCTCCAGGAACACGAGGCGGCCGGCCACGGCCAGGTCGCCGAGCCAGGCCAGGGGCGAGGCGGGGAGGCGCTCGGGCTCGGCGAGGCGGTGCAGGAGGCCCCAGGCGGCCAGGCCGGCGAGGGGGGCGAGGGCCGCCGGGCGCCACCGCCGCTCCCGCCAGGCCCGGAGCACCGCCGGCGCCGCCAGCAGCACGCCGGGCTCCTTGAGCCAGGGGGCGAGGAGGCCCAGCGCCGCGAAGCGCCCCCAGCGCCCGCGGATCAGCGCCACCATGGCCCAGGGCACGACGGCGAGCAGGGGAAGATCGAGGTCGGCGCGCAGGAGCTGCGCCAGGAACGGGGGGAGCGCGAACACCGCGAGGCCGCTCCAGCGGTTGCCGAGGCGCGCACCGAGGGCGGCGAAGCCGGCGGCGGCGAGCACGGCGGCGGGCAGCGCGGCGAGGTGCACGGCCTCCACCGAGGGGCTCAGGCGCAGGGCGAGGCCGAGCCACCAGGCCCACAGGGGCGGGTGGGCGTAGTCGGGCAGGCCGCCGGCCCACTGGGGCGGCACGGGCCCCCCCGTCCGCATCGCCGCCGGCAGCGGGCCGTCCAGCACCAGGCGGGGGCCTTGCTCGGCGGCGAGGAGCCCCTTGGGCACCCACCAGAACAGGCTGTCCTCGACGAGCGGGGCGCGGAGGTTCGCCAGCACCCAGGCCGCGGCGAGGAGGCCCGCCACCGCGACGGGAAGCCGCGCCGCCCCGCCGGGGGCGGCGGCGTCACCGCCGGAGCGGGAGGCCGGGAGCGGGGGCACCAGCATGGGCCGAGCCTATCGCCCGGCGCGACGGCGTGAGGAAGCTGCAAACGCCGCGCCGGGCCCTTGCGCCGCCCCGCCCCGGGCCGGTAGGGTGCGCCCGCGCCGGGGGTGAGCAGCGGCACCGGCCCCTGGGCTGGAGGGAACGATGCTGGCCTTCCTCCTGATGATCTGGACGGCCTGGGTCGCGGGGCCCGCCTGGGCGGGCGACGACGACGGCTACCGCATGAACGACCTCGGCGGCACGGTCCACCTGCCGCCGGGCTGGCGCAGCAAGGCCTGGGCGGACTGGCAGCTCGACGCGGTGAACGACCGGGACCACATGGAGCTGCGCGTGTGGTTCACGCCCTACCAGGTTCCCGTCGACGAGGTGGCGGCGAAGGCCTGGGCCGATGCGGCGGCGAAGGGCGTCGAGAAGGCCGGCCACACCGACGTGAAGGTCGAGAGCACCGACGTGGCCGAGGTCGCGGGCCGGCCGACGGCGCGGGCCCGCATCGCCTTCGTGATCAACCACAAGGTCCCCGGCGTGGCGCTGTACCGGGCCTTCGCCGCCAAGGGCAAGGTGATCCACGTCCGGCTCCTCGCCGCGAAGGCGCGGCTCCGCAAGGCCCGCTCGGCGATGGAGCGCATCCTCGCCGACATGGAGATCGACGCCGGCCCGGCGCCGACCACCCGCGAGGTCGAGAGCGAGGCCGGCTTCGCCGCCACCCTGCCCGAGGGCTGGCGGGCGCCGCTCCCGAGCGAGCTTCCCGAGATCCGCAAGCTCACCGCCCGGGTCGGCGAGGACACCATCGCCCCCAAGAAGTGCTGGGCCGGCATCCACCCGCAGCCGGTGGGCAAGCCCGACGTGATCCTCGCCTGCCGGAGCCAGGTCTACGTCGGCCCCCTCGACGAGTACTCGGCCAAGGGCGTCGAGAAGGAGCTGCACGAGCAGTTCTTCGGCCGGGCCAAGAAGCCGGTGCCCCCCGGCGAGCCCGTCACCGTGGGCGACCGCATGGGCCTGCTGTTCCGGCCGCCGGTGGCCGGCATGCCCACCCGGCTGGTGCTCACGCCGTACTCGGGCGGGCTCGTCATGATGTGGGGTCTCGGCGAGTCCCTGGACGAGGCGGGCCTCGAAGAAGCCGTCACCGCCGTGCTCCCCACGGTGCGCTTCACCGGTCCCGACGGCGGGAAGCCGGTGATCGGCGCCGACAAGTGGGTGGCCTACTACCTGAAGTACCGGCCGTTCTCGCCGGTGGTCCTCGGCCCGGCGGTCGTGATCGTGCTCGTCGTCGTGGGCATCGGCGTGGCGGTGAGCCGCCGGAGGGCGCGCAACCCCTACGACGACCTCGCCTGAGCGTGGCTCGGCCGGGCGCCGGGGCCTCGCGTGGCGAGGCCCGGCGGGGTGCTACCAGGACCGATCCCAGTGCAGCTCCCAGTGGCAGGCGCCGCTGCAGGTGCTGCCGTTCCAGCTCATCCACTCCTCGGTGAAGGCCACCTGCACCTCGCCGTCGACGTGGTGGGAGGGGTCGGCGATGCTCGACGACCCGCTGGCGGTGTCGGCGTGGCACTCCTCGCAGGTCACGCCCTCGCTGGCGTGCCGGGCGTGCTGGCCGCCCAGCCGGCTCGTCGAGCTGCTGTCCCCGTGGCAGTCGCCGCAGCCGGAGACGCTGTCGGTGTGGGTCACGGTGCCGTCGTCGCTGCCGCCGCTGCCGTGGCAGTAGTCGTTGCTGCACGTCCCCGCCCCGTCCCAGGTGGT
>WGAH01000125.1 GCA_015489145.1 Deltaproteobacteria bacterium | reverse complement strand
GGCTCGGAGATGTGTATAAGAGACAGCTGCAAGTCCCGTGCCGTAACCGCGGCGGCCGGCGCCGGGCAAACGCGGCGGCCCCGCGCCGGGGGCGGGACAGGCTGTCAGGACTCCCCGCGGGCGCGCGGCGTTCGGTGACAGCCTGTCAGGGCGGGCGGGGTTCGACGAAAAGCTGCGGTTGCGGTATGCTCCGCGCGGACCCCGGCCGCGGGCGTCCCGCCGGGCGGGGAGTTGGAGCCCCGGCCGAGGGGGCGGGGGGCGCCGCGCCGTCGGCGGAGGTACCGTGGGAACCCGTACGCGCACCGTCGTCTTCACCGATATCGCCAACTTCACGGCCAACGTGAACCGGGCCGACCGCGAAGCCCTCCGCAACTACGTCTCGATGCACGAGCGGCTGGTGGCGCCGGTGCTCGAGCGCCACGGCGGCCGGGTGCTCAAGAACCTCGGCGACTCCTTCATGGCGCTCTTTCCCTCGGCGACCGACGCCGTGCGCGCCGGCCTCGAGCTGGTCGAGACGATCACCGACCCGACGGGTTTCTCGATTCGGGTGGCCGCCGCCACCGGCGACGTGGAGGAGATCGAGGGCGACGCCTTCGGCGAGCCGGTCAACCTCGCGAACCGCATCCTCGGCAAGGCGCCGGCGGGGCAGGTCTGGTTCAGCGAGGCCACGCTGCTGTGCCTGAACCAGGCCGAGGTGGCCTGGGAGCCGGTGGGCAGCTTCAAGCTCAAGGGCATTCCCGGCGACGCGCGCTGCTTCCGGGCCGTGCCGGGCACCCAGGCCTGGCTGCCGGAGCCGGTGGTCCGGGCGCTGCGGGCCGGCCGCCTCGTCCGCATCGAGCGCGGCAACCCGGTGCCGGCGCTGCCGCCGGAGCCGGTGCTGCTGCTCGAGGGCTACGAAGCCGGGAGCGCCGAGCTCGACGAGCTGCTGCGGCGGCTGCCCGCCGTCGACCCGGCCGCGCTCTGGCTCGTCACCTACACGATCCCGCCGGCCGACCGGGTGGCCTGGGAGGGCGCCGGCCGCGGCCTGGTGATCGCCCTGCCGGTCGCCCTCGAGCGCGCGCTGCGCGAGGCCCGCTCGCCGGCCAGCTCCCCGGGCTCCGACACGATCATCCTCGACACCTCGGGCACCGCCTTCCTCGAGATCGCGCTGGCCGGCCTGGCGCTTCCCTCGGTGCCGATGGGCGAGGTGGTCGACGGCTACAGCTACGACCTCCTCGGCGACGGCCGGTGGGTCAACCAGAGCGACCACGCCCTCGCGCGGGTCGAGGTGTCTCCCTCGGGGGCGACCCTGCGGCCCCTGGCGCCGGGCTTCGTCGCCGACGGGCGGCAGCTCCCCAGCGACGCGGCGATCCCGCTGGAGGGCGACGCCACCTTCGACACCCCCGCCGGGCCCCTCCGGTGGCGGCGCGTCGAGGGGGGCGGCTACCTCGGCGTGCTCGTCCTCGGCACCTCCGTGCGCCTGGGCGTGGCTCCCGGGCAACAGGCCGAGATCGGCCGCGAGCCGCGCCACCCGGGCCTGCCGCTCCCCGACCGGCGCGGGCAGGCCAACCTCCGGTGGTGCCTCGGGAGCCGGGCGGCGCGGGTGCGCGAGGGGGGCTTCACCCTCGACCGCGCCCTGGTCGGGCGGCAGCAGTGCGCGGTGGTGGTGGGCCCCGGCGGCGCCAGCCTCGTCGGCCTGCACCCGAAGTGCCCCACCTACCTGCTGCGCGGGCGGGCGCTGAGCCGGGTCGAGACCCCGGTCGAGGTGGGCGGCGGCGACTTCATCGTGGTGGGCACCAACGTCGTCGCCATCGAGGAGCCCGGGAGGCGCCCGTGAGCATCGTGCCGACCCTGGCCACCCTGCCGCTGTTCGCGGCCCTCACCGACCGCGAGCTCGAGGAGCTCGCCCGCCACGCGCGCACCACGACCCTGCGTCCCGGCGAGACGCTGTTCGAGGAGGGCGATCCCCCCGACGCGATCTACGTGGTGCTCCGCGGCGACGTGCGCCTGAGCTGCGCCGGTCCCGACGACACCCGCGTGGTGGTGGGGCACCTCGGCACCGGCGGGGTCTTCGGCGAGATGGGCGTCCTCGACCGGGCCCCGCGCAGCGCCGCCGCCGACTCCCCCGGGGGCGCGGTGCTGCTGGCCGTCGACGGCGACGTGTTCGGCGCCCTCGTCGACGAGGGCCACCCGGCCGCCTGGTGGATCCTGCGCCACGTCCGCCGCGACCTCGCCGACCGCTTCCGGGCGGTGGACAGCCGCCTCGACGCCGTCTTCGAGGGCGAGGCCGATCCGCCGTCCCCCACCGGGCCCCTGTGGGGCCTCCTGCGGAGGTCGACGTGACGATCCGACCCGACGACCTCGCCGCGCTGCCGGGCTTCTCCGAGCTCGACCGCGCCAGTCTCGGCGCCCTCGCCGGGCGCATGGTCGAGCGGCACCACCGCGACGGCGCCGTGATCGCCGAGCAGGGCGGCCTGGGCACCTGCGCCTGGGTGGTGCTCGGGGGCCGCCTCGCCGTCGAGCGCCGCGTGGCCGGCGGGCGGCTGGTGCTCCTCCGCGAGCTGGGCCCCGGCGACATCTTCGGCGTGCTGGCCCTCGTCGAGAACGCCCGCCGCGAGGCCCGCGTCGTCGCCCGCGGGGCGGTGCGCCTCGGCGAGCTTCCCCACGCCGAGGCCCTCGACCTGTTCAACGGCCGCCGGCCCCTGGCCCTGCGCTTCCAGGTGCTCGCGATTCGCTCGCTGTTCGCCGACCTGCGCGCCACCAACCGGCGCCTGGCCGAGCTCGCCGCGCTGCCCCCCGTCGAGATCGCCTGAATTCGGCCCCTCAGCGGCGCATCGTCAGCTCGACGAGCGCGTCGGAGGGGCGCACCGGCCACAGGGCGGGCTGCCGCGGCGACCGCACCGGCGCCGGCAGGCGGGCGACCTGGGCCTTGCGCCGCTCCCGGAGGGCGCGCAGGGGCTCCGGGTCGCGCACGCGCTCGCCGTTCTCGACCACCGGGCGCAGGAGGGCCTCGCCGCCCTGGCCGACGAAGGTCGGCGCCTCGACGTCGAGGCAGAGCAGGTCGTGGTCGGCCATGCGGACCACCTGCTTGGAGCCGGGGAAGGGCGCCGAGAAGTGGCTGGTGACGGGCACCGAGTCGGGGCCCCGGTACATGTGGGCGATGCGGTAGGACAGGCCGGCGGGGTTCGGGCCGCGAATCAGCCAGTCGCCGACGCCGAACAGCTCGACGGGGGCCCCGGCGGCGACGATGCGCGCCACCTTGTCCGGGTCGAGGCGGCCGCTGCCGAGGATGCGGGTCCGGCGCATCTCGTGGCGGTCGAGGGAGCGGCGCAGGGCCCGGCTGGCGGCGATGAGGTCCGGGTGATCGAGGCGGACGACGGGCACCTGGTCGCGGATCGCGTGGAGGCGGCGCACGCCGTCCTGGAGGTCCTCGTCGGGGAGGTTGACGTGGCACAGCCCCGGGAAGTGCTGGCAGAGGGCGCCGTAGGCGTAGGCCGGGTCCTCGTAGGCGGCGAGCAGGCTGTCCGACATCACCCCCCAGGCGGGAATGCCGAGGGTGGCGGCGGCCAGGGTGTTGGTCGTCGCCTTGAAGCCGCCGATCCAGGCCGCCCGGGCGGCGTGCCAGGCCGCCTCGAAACCCGCGCAGCGCCGGGCGCCGAAGTCGATGCAGGCCCGCCCGCCGGCGGCGTCGACGAGGCGGGCGGCGCGGGTGGCGACGGCGCTGGCGGTGCCGATGGTCTGGATGAGGCGGGTCTCGAGGAGGCCGGCCTGGGGCAGGGGCGCGGTCACCCGGACGATGGGCTCGCCGGGAAAGACGACGGAACCCTCGGGAACGGCGTGGATCTCGCCCGTGAACCGGAAGTGGCGCAGGCTCTCGAAGAAGCGGTCCGGCACCTGGTCGAAGACCGGGTGCCGCCGGAGCCACTCGACGTCGGCCTCGTCGAAGCGCATGGCGAGCACCGCGTCGATGGCGGGCTCGATGCCGGCGGCGACGAGGTAGCCGGAGCCCGGACCCAGCTCCTTGGCGAAGAGGTCGAAGGTGGCCTCGCCCCACAGGCCGTCGGCGTGGTACACAGCCGCCTGCACGAGCTGGTAGAACTCGGTCTGGACGCCGGAGCGTTCGGCCATGAACGCCGGGGTGAACGGCGGCAGGGGGTTCGTCTCGTCCATGGCCCGCAGGGTACACCATCCCGCGCCACCGCGCCGCCGACGCCGCCCTCCTCCCGCGGGAGGCGGGCGGGCGGTGGTGGTCAACGCCTACTCCGAGGGGTGGCTTCGCAAGGGCTTCCCGTGGGTCTATCCCGACGAGGTGGTCGCCTGGCCCGCCGACCGGAGCCCGGGGCGGGTGGTGGACGTGCGGGCCGGTGACGGCGGCTTCCTCGGCCGCGGCGTCCTCGACGAGGGGCGGG
>WGAH01000124.1 GCA_015489145.1 Deltaproteobacteria bacterium | reverse complement strand
GGGCCCGCCGTCGCCGGGCCCCGCCCCGTGGCGAGTGCTGGCCGCCCCCTCGCGGACGAGGAGCGCCTGTGGGGCGGCCTGGTCCACGTCAGTCCCCTCCTCGGCTTCGCCGGCTTCGGCCCCCTGGTGATCTGGCTGATCTTCCAGAACAGGCCGGATCGCGCATTCCTGCGGGAAAAGGCCTTCCAGGCGATGATCGTGCAGTTCGCCGCCGGCTTCCTCGTCCTGCTCGTGAGCTTCGCCACCTGTGGCTTCGGCGTCCTCCTGTTCCTGCCCTGGTTCGCGCTGGAGCTGTTCCTCGCCGTGCGCGTCTTCACGGGCAACCGCGACAACTACCCGGGCCTGCCGAAGCTGTAGCGGGCGGCCTACAGGATGGGCGCCGGGCGCCAGCCGGCGGCGTCGCCGTGGCGGGCGGCGACGGCCTCGGCCCGCCGGGCGAAGTCGGCCGCCTGCCGGGCCGCGGCGCCGGCGAAGCGGGCCGGGTCGGCGAGCACGGCCGCCAGCGCCGCCCGGTCCAGCGGGAAGCGCGGATCGGCGGCGAGGCGCTCCACGAGGTCGGCGGCGCGGCCGCGCCCCTCGCGAAGCTCGGCGGCCACCACCAGCGCGTGCTCGCGAATCACCGCGTGGGCGGTCTCGCGGCCGACGCCGGCGCGCACTGCGGCCACCAGGAAGGCGGTGGTCGCCAGGAAGGGCAGGTGGGCTTCCAGCTCGGCGGCGAGGCGGGCGGGGAAGGGGGCCATCTCGTCGAGCACGGTCACGAAGGCGGCGAGCAGCCCGTCGATGGCGAAGAAGGCGTCGGGGAGCACCACCCGGCGCACCACCGAGCAGGACACGTCGCCCTCGTTCCACTGGGCGCCGGCCAGGCCCGCCGCCATCGCGAGGTGGCCGCGCAGGATCACCAGGAAGCCGTCGATGCGCTCGCTGGTGCGCGGGTTGGCCTTGTGGGGCATCGCCGAGCTGCCCACCTGCCCGGGCGCGAATCCCTCGGTGACCAGCTCGTGGCCCGCCATGAGCCGCAGGGTGCGGGCGAGGTCGGCCGGGCCGGCGGCGAGCTGCACCAGCGCCGCGATGACCGCGTGGTCGAGGGATCGCGGGTAGACCTGCCCGACGCTGCCCAGGCGGCGCGCGAAGCCGAGGTGGCGGGCGAGGGCGTCCTCCAGGGCCTCGACGCGCGCCGGGTCGCCGCCGAGGAGGTCGAGCATGTCCTGCTGGGTGCCCACCGGCCCCTTGAGCCCGCGCAGGGGGTAGCGGGCGAGCAGGTCCTCGGCCGCCTCGACGGCCAGCAGCAGCTCCTCGCCGGCGTTGGCCAGGCGCTTGCCGAAGGTGGTCACCTGGGCCGGCACGTTGTGGGTGCGGCCCACCACCGGCAGCTCGGCGTGGACCACCGCGAGGCGGGCCAGGCGGGCCAGCGCCGCGGCCGCCCGCCCGACCACGAGGCGCAGGCTGTCGCGGACCAGCGTCTGCTCGACGTTCTCGGTGAGGTCCCGCGAGGTCATGCCCTTGTGGACGTGCTCGTGGCCGGCCAGGGCGCAGAACTCCTCGATGCGGGCCTTCACGTCGTGGCGGGTGCGGCGCTCCCGCTCGGCGATGCGGTCGAGGCGCACGTCCTCGACCACCGCCTCGTAGGCCTCGATCACGCCGTCGGGCACCGGCACGCCCAGGTCGCGCTGGGCGCGGAGCACGGCGATCCACAGCCGGCGCTCGGCCACCACCCGGCCGCGCGGCGACCACAGGGCGCGCATCTCGGCGCTGGCGTAGCGCTGGGCGAGGACGTTGGGGACCACTTCCACGGTTCGGCGCCTCTCAGCCCTCGCGGGGGGCGCGCACCGCCCAGGTCAGGGTGACGGTGGCGTGGTGGACCTCGCCGATCCGCACGGCGACCTCGACGTCGAAGTCGACCCGGCCGTCGCGCTCGTAGGCGGCGCGCACCTCGCCGGCGGGGCGGGCGCCGCGGGCCTCGGCGGTCGCGTCGCCGGGGGCCGCCCGGTGGTGGACGACCCGCGCCTCCTTGAGGGCGACGAACAGCCCCCGCGCCATGAGGTCGCCGAAGATCGACAGCACGACCCCGCCGGAGGCCGTCTCGGCCAGGGTGTAGACCGCCCCGGCGTGCAGGGTGCCGAGGTGGTTGTGGATCTCGGGGCGGCTCGCGAGGGAGGCGGCGGCCTCGCCGGGGGCGATGCGGTCCACCGAGATGCCGAGGGTGCGGATGAACGGGACGAGGGCTTCGAGCTGGCGGCGGGGGTCGGTCATGCTTCCTCCGCGCCCCGCCTAATCCCCCGGGGCCGTCGCCGCCGCGGATCAGTCGTCGTCGGGCAGCGAGGCGCCGGGCGAGGCGGCGCGAGCCGCCGGGGCGTCGTGGGTCCAGACCAGCTCACCGCCGGCCTCGCCGACGGCCAGGCCCAGCCCCGCCAGCCCCAGCCCGCCGGCGACCGAGGCGGCGGCCAGCCCGAGGGCCAGGCGCTCGCGGCGCACGAACACGGGAAGGAGCCCCAGGGCGAACACGAGGCCGCTCAGGGTGACGAAGGCCTCGCCGAGCTCCTCGTGCTCGTGGATCGCCTCCTCCGGGACGCCGTGTTCCACGCGCTCCTCGTCAGCCTCCCCCGCCTGCATCGCGGCGAAGGCGGTGACGAAGACCACCGCCTGCAAGCCCACGGCGATGCCCCAGTCGGGCCGGGCCCCCGAGCGCCACCACCGCAGGCACAGCCGCAGGGCCACCAGCGGCGCCACGAGGCCGACGCCGAGGGGCAGGTGGACGAGGGCGGGGTGCAGGGGCAGGCCGTTCATGGGAACCTCCGGTTCGAAGCGCCCCTATCCTGACGCCGGGGCGGGTCGAGGGTTTCCGGGACCCGAGGGCGGCCGCTCAGCGGCGGCGGGCGGCGAGGCCGAGGAGGCCGAGGAGCATGGCGCCGAGGCTGGCGGCGGGCACGGTGCTGCACGCGGGCTGGTCGCTCAGGCCCGAGACGGCCCGCTCGACGACGAAGGAGCAGGCTCCGTCCTCCTCGTCGTTCTCGCCCTCGTCGACGAGGCCGTCGCAGTCGTTGTCGATGCCGTCGCAGTCCTCGGTGGCGCCGGGGTAGGACCAGGGGTCGGAGTCGTCGCAGTCCGTCTCGCCGCCCGGGACGACCTCGGCATAGGTGTCGCCGTCGTCGTCGAAGGCGTAGGTGCCCTCGTCGACCAGCCCGTCGCAGTCGTCGTCGAGCTCGTCGGAGGTCTCCGGGGCGCCGGGGAAGATGTCCGGGTCGGCGTCGTCGCAGTCCCCCTCGCGCTCGCTGACGCCGTCGCCGTCGTCGTCGGTCCAGTCCGAGACGTCGGCGGGCCGGTCGGGGCAGGCCTCGTCGTCCCAGCTCGCGTCGACCGACCGGGCGCAGTCGTTGCCGAGCAGGGTGATCGGGGTGTCGAACTCCGGGTCGTTGGTGTCGAGGAGGAGGGTGGCCTCCTCGGGGTTGCCCGTGGGGTTGAAGGCGACGAGGATCTCCTCCCGCTGCCAGGGGAGCACGTAGAGGGGGGTGTCGGTCTCGAGGTAGAAGGAGGGATCGCCCTCCAGGTCGTAGCCCTTCACCGTGAGCCGCACGTTCTCGCAGCTCTCGACGATGAGCTTCTGGTAGAAGGTGCCGTTGGCGGCCTTCTTGCCCCAGTCGATGAACTCCGGGTAGACCCGCGCGCAGGGGTAGGCGCCGATGCCGCGCAGCTCGACCCGCCAGATGCCCTGGTTGTCCTCGGTGCGCTCCTCGACCTCGGTGTCGTCGGAGTAGATCGTGAGCGTGGTGCGGAACTCGCCCGGCGCGTCGGGCATGAAGGAGATGTCGAGCTGGGCGGTGGTCGGGTCGTCCTCGCTGCCGCCGGCGAGGGTGAGGAAGTCGTCGGCGTCGCCGCCGTAGTCCTCGTCCCAGGTGCGCCAGGATGGCGAGATGGACCAGTGCTCCTCGTCGTCCACGGTGATGTCGGTGACGGTGACGTCGCCGCGGGCGATGCTCTGCAGGTAGACCGGCACGATCTGCGCGTCGCCCACCGCCACCGTCTGGGCGTCGTAGGTCATCTGCGAGGTCGTCAGCTCGCGCTTGAGCGCGGCCACGTTCGTGTCGCCGCCACAGCCGACGAGCAGGACGAGCAGGGCGAGGCGGGTCATGGAGGCTCCGGTTCCGGGTTGACGCCCAGGAGAATATCCCACACCGACACACCGCTCCCCGGAGACGGGGATGCCTCCCAGGATAGCGGCGGCCCCCGGGACTGCCAACCGTTCCGGGGGTTCGCGCGCCCCGACCCGGAAACCGACTTGAACGGGGCCTCCCACCGGCCGATGAGGGAAGGCGAGGCCCCCTCGGCACCCGGGTCTCTGGAGGACGCGACCGGAGGGCGCGGCACTCCGCAGCGAGCCCCCGCGGGAAGCTCCCCGCGGGGGCCGTCTTCGTCGGCGGGCGTTCAGTCCTCCCGGCGCCGCAGCCCGGCGAGGGCGAGCAGGCCGAGCAGCCCGAGGGCGGCGTTCCGACCGCTCCGGGGGGCGCTGGCGCAGCCGCCGCAGCCGCCCTTGCCCGCCTCGTCGGTGGTGCCGTCCACCGTGCCGGTGCTGCCGCCGTCGCCGCTCGCGCCGCCGTCGGAGCCGCCGCCGTCCGAGCCACCGCCGTCGCCCGCGCCGCCGTCGCCGGTGCCGGTGTCGGTCCCGCCGGTGTCGTCCCCGCCGCTGGTGGCGTCGGCGCCGTCGCAGTCCTGGTCGATGCCGTCGTCGGGGGTGTCGGTGGCGCCGGGGTGGATCGCGGCGTCCTCGTCGTCGCAGTCGTCGCCGCCGGCCGCCTCGGCGTCGTAGCCGTCTCCGTCCACGTCGGTGAGGTCGGCGCCGTCGCAGTCCTGGTCGATGCCGTCGTAGGCCGTCTCGGTCGCGCCCGGGAAGACGCTGGCGTCGGCGTCGTCGCAGTCCGGGCCGCCGTACTCCGCCCCGTCGTAGCCGTCGCCGTCGGCGTCGTAGTCGCTGTCCCCGGAGCAGTCCTGGTCGATGCCGTCGCCCGGCGTGTCGGCGGCGCCGGGGTGGATGCTCGCGTCGGCGTCGTTGCAGTCGTCGCCGCCGTGCTCGTCGGAGTCGTAGCCGTCGGCGTCGGCGTCGTAGTCGGAGGCGCCGTCGCAGTCGGAGTCGACGCCGTCGTACCAGGTCTCGGCGGCGCCTCCGACTACGACGC
>WGAH01000123.1 GCA_015489145.1 Deltaproteobacteria bacterium | reverse complement strand
GGGTACACTCCCGGCCATGCCGCGCTTCAACCCCCTCGTCGACCAGACCAGCACCTACCCCTTCGTCCGCATCCTCGCCCGCAAGCAGGCCCGCCTCGACGCCGGGCTGCCGGTCTACGACTTCGGCATGGGCGACCCGGTCGAGCCCACCCCGGAGTTCATCCGGCGGGCCGCCCTCGACGCGCTGAAACCCGTCTGCCCCTACCCGACGGCGCAGGGCCGCCCGGAGGTGCGCGCCGGCATCGCCGCCTACCTCCGGCGCCGCTTCGGCGTGACGGTCGACCCGGAGGTGCAGGTGCTGCCCACCGCCGGCTCCAAGGAGGCGGTCTTCCACCTGCCCATGCTCGTCGTGGACCGCGACGCCGCCGACCGCGTCGTCGTCTTTCCCGACCCGGGCTACCCGGCCTACCAGCGCGGCGCCCTGTTCGCCGGGGCCGAGGCCCACGCGGTGCTGCTCGAGGGCGACTACGTGTTCCGCCCCTGGGAGCTGCCCGCCGAGCTGCTGGCGCGCACGCGCCTGATGTGGCTCAACAACCCGCACAACCCCTCCGGGGCGATCACCTCCCTCGCCGAGCTGCGGCGCGCCGCGGAGCTCGCCCGGGAGTACGACTTCCTGCTCGTCTGCGACGAGACCTACGCCGACGTCTGGGACGACCGCCCCGGCGCCGGCCTGCCCGAGCCCCCGCACAGCCTCCTCGAGGCCGGCGTCGAGAACGTGCTGGTCCTGCACTCCCTGAGCAAGCGCTCGGGCATGACGGGCTACCGCTCGGGCTTCCTGGCGGGCGACCCCGCCGTGATGCGGAAGCTGCGCCGCTTTCGGGCGAACCCCGGGCTGGCCCCCCAGGACTTCGTCAACGCCGCGGCGCTGGCCGCCTGGAGCGACGACGCCCACGTCGCCGAGCGCCGGGCGATCTTCAACGCCAAGCGCGGGCTGCTCCTCGACTTCTTCGCCGAGGCCGGCCTGGAGGTGGTCGGCAGCCGGGCGGCGATCTACATCTGGCTCCGGGTGCCGCCGGGGGCGGGCACCGACGAGGACTGGGCCGAGCACCTCCTCGAGCACGGCATCGTCGTGAGCCCCGGGCGGATGTTCGGCGTCGCCGGGGGCGGGGCGGGCTTCGTGCGCCTGGCCCTCGTGCCCGCCCTCGACGAGATTCGCGCGGCCATTGAGGTGTGGCGCGGGCTGCTGTAGGGCGGCCCTTCTGCCCGCCGCCGGAACGGGGTAGGAGCCGCCGGCAGCGCGGGGCCGCGGGGCCCGAGGAGGAGGCAGCGTGACCGACACGAAGCAGCGTTCCCGAACCGACCTCGCCGAGCTGGCGCGTCGGATCGAGGCGACCTGGGCGGGTGAAACGGAGGACACCGAGGCGGTGGAGGCGGCCATCGCGGCCCTGGACGCCGGCGAGGCGCGCCTGGCCACCCCCCCGGAGGAGCCCGGCGGCGAGTGGGCCGTCCACGCCTGGGTGCAGAAGGCGATCCTCCTCTACTTCCGCCACGCCGGCATGGAGACGCACCGGGTCGGCCCCTACGAGTTCCACGACAAGATCCCGCTCAAGCGCGACCTCGCCGCCGCCGGGGTGCGCGTGGTGCCGCCGGGACACGTCCGCTACGGCGCCCACGTCGAGCGGGGTTGCGTGATCATGCCCGGCTACGTCAACATCGGCGCCTGGGTGGGCGCGGGCACCATGGTCGACACCTGGGCCACCGTCGGTTCCGGCGCGCAGATCGGCCGCGGCGTGCACCTTTCCGGCGGCGTGGGCATCGGCGGCGTGCTCGAGCCGCCGGGGGCGCGGCCGGTCATCGTCGAGGACGGCGCCTTCATCGGCTCGCGCTCCATCGTGGTCGAGGGGGTGCGCGTCGGCGCCGAGGCCGTGCTGGGCGCCAACACGGTGATCACGGCTTCCACGCCGATCATCGACGTGACCGGCCCCGAGGAGGTCGTCCACCGCGGCGTCGTGCCCCCGCGCGCCGTGGTGATCCCGGGCACCCGCCCCAAGCGCTTCCCCGCCGGCGAGTACGGGGTGCCCTGCGCCCTCATCGTCGGGCGGCGCAAGGCGAGCACCGACCGCAAGACCTCGCTCAACGAGGTGCTGCGCGAGTTCGCCGTCGCGGTGTAGGC
>WGAH01000122.1 GCA_015489145.1 Deltaproteobacteria bacterium | reverse complement strand
GCCGGAGGGGCCGAGGTGGTGGAGGAGAGGGGACTCGAACCCCCGCCCTCTGGAGTGCGATTCCAGCGCTCTCCCAACTGAGCTACTCCCCCAGGGCGGGGCCCTTCTACCCGGTCGGCGCGCGGGGGTCAAGGGTCGGCGCCGCGCCCGATGCGCGGCGGCGGGGCGCGGGTGCGGCCCTCCCAGGCGGGCCCGTCCACCCGGTAGAGGATCCAGCCGTAGCCGTCCTCCCGGGCCACCTCGACCAGGCGCACCCGGCCGTGGGTCCAGGTGCCGCCGCCGGCGAGGAAGGGCGCCACCTTCGGGGCCTGGGTCCAGTCCTCCCGGAACCACAGCACCCAGCCGATGCGGGCCCGGTCGAGCCAGTCGGCGAAGGCGTCGGCATCGCCAGGCGGAACGGGCACGTCGAACCAGCTCGTCATCGCGCGCTCGTGGGGGCGGCGGTCGATCCAGCAGGCGGGGATGTTGTCGACCAGGAGCGGCACGTCCTCGGGAACCCGGTCCTCGATCCAGCGGGCGAGCTCGAGCTGGGGGCGGTACCAGGCGTCGGATCGCGCGACCTGGCGCCGGGTCTCGGCGAGCTGCCCCGCCAGGGTGCCGGCGGCGGCGACCACGACGAGGGCCGCCGCCGCGCGCCGGCCCCGCGCCCCGGGCAGGCGCCGCGCCAACGCCCCGGCGGCGGCGAGGAGCCCGGCGGCGGCCAGGGGAACGAGGGCCGGCACCACCGGGCAGAGCCACTTCCAGTAGAGGTTGTGGCCGGGTTCGTGCTGGGCGACGAAGCCCATGCCGAGCCACACCCCGAGCAGCCCCCCGGCGAGGGCCGCGAAGCGCCGGCCCGCCGCGCCCCAGGCGCCGAGCGCGGCCAGGCCCAGCCCCAGCCAGGCCCCGGCCCAGGCCGGCCAGCCGAGGTGCCGCCCGAGCACCGGCCCGGCCAGCGCCGCCGCCACCCCGAGCCCGTCGCGCACCCAGCCCGCCGGGGTGCTCGCCTCGGCGCCGAGCCCGGTCTCGAGGTTGACCTGAACCGAGTGCGACCAGAACCGGGCCGTGCCGTGGTCCCACCAGGTGTAGGCGGCCCAGCCGGCGATCGCCAGGGCCAGGGGCGCGAGGAAGGCGAGGAGCCGCCGCGGGGAAGGCCGGCCGCCGGGCATCGCCTGGACCAGGGCCAGGGGGGCGAGCGCCAGGGCGGCGTCGAAGCGCACCAGGAAGGCCGCGCCGGCCAACGCGCCCGCCAGGAGCGCGCGGTCGGTGAGCGCGGCGGCCAGCGCCCCGACGACGAAGGCGGCGTAGACGGGCTCGCGGAGGGAGGAGGCCGCGTACAGCGCGAATTCCGGCTGGAAGACGAGCAGCAGCCCCGCCAGGAGCGCGGCGGATCGCCCGAAGACGCGGTCGGCCAGCGCCACGGCCAGCCCCAGCGCCGCCAGGCCGCCGGCCAGGGACACGGCCCGCGCCGCGACCACCGCGTCGCCGACCACCGCCAGCGCCGCCGCCGCCAGGGCGTAGTAGCCGGGCATGTGGTTCATGTCGTAGTGGCGGAAGCCGCCGTCGAGCACCCCGCGCACCATGGCGAGGTTGCCGTAGTCGCTCTCCTCCCAGCCGGCGTAGCGCCCCATCAGGAACAGGCGCCAGGCCAGGCCGGCGAGGACGAAGCCCAGCACCACCGCCCGCCGGGACGGGCGGCGGGCCCACGCGGGGAGTCCGGGGGCGGCGCGGCTCACCCCCCGAGGCTAAGCCTCCGCCGGCCCCCCGCGCCAGCCGCCCGCGCTACAGGTAGAGCAGCGGGTCGCGGGACAGGCCCTTGTAGACCCGGGCGATGGCGGCGGCGGCCTCCGGGGCGAGGTTGATGAACTGGATGCCGCAGCCGGTGAAGTTGCCGTCCTCGTCGGTGCGGATCCAGCGCACCTCCCCCTCGCAGCTCACCGGCTCCCCGCCGTCCACGCTGATCTGGAGGAGCACCCGCTCCCCCACCGGCGGCGGGCTCAGGGTGGCGACGAACACGCCGCCCTCGCTGAGGTTCTCGGTGAACCCCGTGAAGAAGTTGGTCTCGGAGCGCGCCGTGACGTTGGCGTGCAGCGCCAGGCGCACGCTCCGGCGCTTCTCGGCCTCGGCCTCCTCCCGGGCGCGGCGGGCGATTTCCTCGGCCCGGCGGATCTCCTCGAGCTCCTCTGGCGTGGGGGGGGTCCACTGTTCCATCGGAACCTTCTCCTGTGCTGGACGGTGCCGGGTCCGCCGGCGGCTCCGGCCGACCCCTCGGTCGGGGTATCGGACCGTCGGCCCGAGACGGTTAGCCCTCCCGCGGAGGTGACCGTGCCCGAGACCCCCGCGGCCCCCGACAACCCGCGCCCCGACGAAGCTCCCCTCGCCCCGGACGACTTGCGGAGCGGCTTCGTCCGCACCCCGGACGGCATCCACCTCTACTGGCGGGCGGTGGGCCGGGGGCCGGTGATGGCGCTGTGCAACGGCGTCGGCGTCGGCGCCGACGTGTTCTGGAAGTACCTCACCGCCCACTACCGCGAGCGGTACACCGTCGTCCTCTGGGACTACCGCGGGCACGGGCGCAGCGACCGGGGCCTCGACCCGGTGAACACCGACGTCCGCATCGAGCGCCACGCCGACGACCTCGCCCTGGTCCTCGGCGCGGTGGGCGGCGGGCCGGCCGTCCTCGTCGGCCACAGCATGGGCTGCCAGGTCGCCCTCGAGACCTGGCACCGCCACCCGGACCGGGTGCGCGCCCTCGTCCTCGCCCTCGGCAGCGCCGGCCGCACCCTCGAGACCTTCTTCGACCAGCCCTTCTCGCTGCCCCTCATCCGCTTCCTGCACCGCCTCTCGGTGGCCCTCGGCCCCCTCTCCAACGTCCTCGTGCGGCCCTTCCTCGAGTCGCCGGTGCCGTGGTTCCTCGCGACCCGGTTCACCCTGGTCGACCCGATCTACGCCCAGCTCGAGGACATGCGGCCGTACATGGACCACCTCGTCACCCTCGACTTCCGCTTCTTCACCCGGGCGGTCCTCGCCCTGCAGGAGCACGACGCCTGGCCCTGGCTGCCCGAGATCGACGTGCCGGTGCTCGTGATCGCCGCCGAGAACGACAAGTTCACGCCGATGTGGTGCTCGCGCCGCATCGTCGAGCTCGTGCCGGGCGCCGAGCTGCTCGTCCTCGCCGACGCCAGCCACGCCGCCCTCATCGAGCAGCCCGAGACGATCCACCACCGGGTGGATCGCTTCCTCGCCGAGCGCCTCGGCGAAACCCCCTGAGCCCGGCGCTCAGCCCCGCCGCTCGGCCTCGTCCTTGAAGCGCGCGAGGGTGTCGGGCAGCGACTGGTCGAGGAGGGAGCGCACGATGCTGCCGGGCACGAACATGCCCACGCGCACGTCGAGGGTGTAGGTCGCGCGGGTGCGGCGCCCCTCGTCGAGGGGCTCGAGCTCCCAGCCGCCGTCGTTGGCGGAAAAGACGCCTTCGACCTGCGACCAGGACAGGCGCAGCGGGTCGGGTCGGGTGAGCTCGAGGGTGTAGACGAGGTCGCGGATCACGTGGAGGGTGAAGCGCGCCACCCACCGATCCGCCCCGGATTCCAGCACCTCGACGGCGCGCATGTCGGGCAGGAAGCGCGGGTAGGCGGCGAAATCGGTGATGACCTCCATGACCCGCTCGGGGCTGGCGTCGATCTCGATGGTGCGGCGCGCGGCGGGCATGGGGGACCTCCGGGTTCGGGGACCTCGCGCTTCGGCGGCCTCGTCCCGCCCCTATCACGCCGCCGGGGCGCGGCCCTCAGCGACGCCGCCGCCGGCGGCGACCCCGGCGCTTGCGCGAGGGCTTCGGCGGCGAGACCGCCTCGCCCAGCCACGCGCCCCAGCGGGCGTTCACCGCCCGGCCCAGGTCGGCGTTGCGCCGGAACTCCGGGTCGTCGGCGACGAGCTGGAAGGCGGCCCCCCGCGCCCGCAGCAGCAGCAGGCGGTCGCGGGCCGGGTCGGCCCAGGTGAAGCGCGGGGCGTCGGCGGCCCGGTCGCCGAGGAGGGCCGCCGGGCCCCGCTCGGCGAGGTCCATCTCGGCGAGCTCGAAGCCGTCGGTCACCCGCACCACGCGCTCGAGGCGTTCCCGATCGGCGGGGGTGGCCTTCTCGCTGAGCACGAAGTGGACCTGCCCCCGCTCGATGCCGAAGCCGACGTGCCCCCGGAGCCGGTGCAGGCGGGTGACATCGCAGGTCTCGGCGGCTTCGACGACCATGGCGGTGGCCTCGGCCAGGGTGGGCGCGTCCTCGATGAGGGTGGTCGTGACGAGCACGTCGATGCGGCGGTGCTCGAAGTCGTCGAAGACCCGCTGGCGGAGGTCGCGGGGCATCGCCGAGCAGTAGATCGCGATGTCGGCGTCGGGCAGGTGGGAGGACTTGAGCACCGAGGCGACGGTGCGGGCGATCTCCACCTCGCGGTCGCGGCCCGTGTCGAGGTCGACGGGGAGCACCACGTAGGCCTGCCGCCCCCGGGCGATGGCCTCGCGCAGGGCGAGGTAGGCCTGCTCCCGCTCCTCGGCGGCGACGATGGCGGCGCGCACCCGCGGCGGGCGCTCGCGTTCGAGCACGGAGACGTCGAACTCGCCGAAGACCGTGAAGGCCAGGCTGGCCGGGATCGGCGCCCGGGTGTGGACGAGCAGGTCGGGAGCCGGCTTGCGGGCGGCGTGGAGCTCGGCCGGGCGCACGGTGCCGTAGGGGCCGCGCTCCTCGACGATCACCAGGCCGAGCTTGCGCCAGGCGACCGCGCGGTCCAGCAGCCGCGCCGTGCCGACCACCACCTGCACCTCGCCCCGCCGAATCGCGTCGAGCTCGGCGTGGCGGGGCTGGCCGGGCACGAGCATGGGCCCCAGGCCGAGGCTCTTGAGGAGCGGCTCGGCGTAGAGGTGCATGCGCTCGGCGGCGAGGGCGTCCGGCGCCACGATGGCGACCTGGGAGCCGCCGGAGGCGACGACGACGGCGGTGGCCAGCGCCACCCGCCCCTTGCCGGCGCCCACGTCGCCCTGGAGCAGGCGCACCATCGGCGTCGCGCGGTGCAGGTCGCGGCGGATCTCGGAGAACACGAGCTCCTGGCGGTCGTTGAGCACGAAGTCGTGCTGGACCTGGAGCTGGCCCAGGCCCGCGTGCGCCACCTGGTGCTCGATGCCCCGCGGGGCGGCGGCCCGGCCGCTGCGCCAGGCGATGCCGAGCTGGATGAGGAGCAGCTCCTCGAAGGCCAGGCGCACCCGGCCGCGGGCGCTCGGGTTGGCGGGGAAGTGGGCGTCGATGAGGGCCTGTTCCAGGCCGAGGAGGCGGTGGTCGCGCCGGACGTGGCCCGGCAGGGGATCGTCGACGCGGCCGGCGAGGTCGAGGAGCGCCCGGCGCACGAGGTCGCGCAGCAGGCGGTCCGGCACCCCCTCGACGCCGTAGCGCGGCAGGGCGCCGCTGCCCCGCCCGGCGAGGCCGACGGGCTCGGCGTCGAGGAGCGAGGGGACCCCACCCTCCTCGTCGGGGATGAGGCGGCCGACGAAGCCCACCGTCTCGCCCCGGTTCCAGCCCGCCCAGCCGAGGGGCGGCTCGCCCGGCCAGCGCACCCGCAGGCAGGCTCCGTCGCCGTCGCACAGCGTGAGCTCCCGGCGGACCCCGGCCGGTCCGAAGCGGCTGCAGCGGGCGGCGACGCGGCCGCGCACGGCGACGACCTCCCCGTCGTCCACCTCGCCGAGGGCGGCCAGGGGCACCAGGCGGTGGCGCAGGTGCTCGCGCGGCGGCAGCCGCACCAGGTCGGCCACGGTGCGGACGCCCGCCGCCGCGAGGGCTTCCCGGATCGCGTCGTCGAGGGAAACCAGGGCGTCGAGCGGCCGGCCGCCGGTGTCCGGGTGGTCCAGGGGCAGCCGGGCCGGCGGCGGCGGCTCCTTGTCGGGCTCGGGCTCGGGGGCGCTCGCCGGCTCCGGGGCGGCGGGCGCTTCCCCGGCGTCCGCCGGCGCCTCGGCCGGCTCCGGCGAGGCCTCGGCGGGCGGCGCCCCGGCCGGAGCGGCCTCCCCGGCATCCTCCGCCGGGGCCGCGGGCTCGGCGGCGGGCGAGGGCTCCTTCCCGGCCTCCGCCCCGGCGGCCGGCGGCGCCTCGGCCGGGGCCTCGCTCGCGGCATCCTCCGGCGCGGCGGCCTCGCCCGCCCCCGCCTCCGGGCTGGCGGCCTCGCCCTCCGGGGCCTCCCCGGCGGCGGCCTCGCGCCCCCGGCCGCGCCGCCGGCGCAGGCGCTCCGGGAGCACCAGCGCGCCCCGGGGCTCCAGGGGCGGCAGGACCACGCCGGCGCCGGCGAGGGGCACCACCGACTCGACGAGGGCCGCCGCGGCGCGCACGGCGGCGCCGTCCACCGGATCGGGGCCCCGCAGCCGAGCGGCCGCGTCGCGAAGGCGCTCGGCGTCGGGGCCGTCGACCTCGCCGCCGGCGAGCAGCCCGTCGATCAGGGCGGCGCAGGCCGCCCCGTAGAACCGTTCCGTCCCGGACCGCTCGGCCCAGGCCAACGCCCGCCGCACGGCGGCGAGGCGCGGCCAGACGGCCACCAGGCCCGCCTCGGCGCGCATCGCCGGCCCCTACTCGGCCAGCACGTCGAGGACGACGAAGGTGCGGGTGCCCCCCGGGGTACGCACCTCCACCTCGTCGTCCACCGACCGGCCGAGCAGCGCCCGCCCCAGGGGGCTGGCGACGCTGATGCGGTTGTTCTTCAGGTCGACCTCGTCCTCGCCCACGATGGAGTAGCGCAGCTCCTCCTCGGTGTCGCAGTCCTCGAGGACCACGGTGGTGCCGAACAGCACGCGCCCGTTGGGCTCGAGCTTGCGCGGGTCGACCACCTCGATGCGGCTCAGCTTGGTCTCGAGCTCGCGAATGCGCCCCTCGCAGAGGGCCTGGCGGTGCTTGGCGTCCTCGAACTCGGCGTTTTCGGAGATGTCGCCGTGGGCGCGCGCCTCCTCGATGTCGCGGACGATCTTGTACCGCTCGACCTCCTTGAGGTGCTTGAGCTCGGCCTTGAGCTTCTCGAAGCCGCGGGGCGTGATGGGAATCCTGCGCATGAATGCCTCGAACGGATGCGCGCCGCGCGGGAGGGCGCGGCGCCGCGGGGTTTCCTAGTTCGGTATCGGGCCGACCACGAACCGGCCACCCACCAGGGTGGCGACGACGCGCCCCGGGAGCGCCAGGCCCATGAGCGGCTCGTTGGCGGATCGGCCGCGCGCCGGCCGACCCACCACCCCCACCGTGTCGGGATCGAAGACGACGAGGTCGGCCACGGCGCCGGGCTCCACCGCCGCCCGTCGCCCGAGGACGGCGGCGGGACCGACGGCCAGCGCCCGCACCGCCGCCACCGGGTCGCCGTCGAGGGCGCCGAGCACGGCCCGCAAGGCCGTCTCCAGCCCCACCGCCCCGGGGGCGGCGTGCTCGAACTCGAGCTCCTTGTGGACCGGGGTGAGCGGCACGTGGTCGCTGATCACCGCGTCGAGGAGCCCGCTCCGCACGGCCTCGACCAGGGCCCGCCGGTCGGCGGCGGGCCGCAGGGGCGGCAGCAGCCGGTAGCGGGAGTCGTAG
Source organism: Deltaproteobacteria bacterium (assembly GCA_015489145.1). Taxonomy (GTDB): domain Bacteria; phylum Myxococcota_A; class UBA796; order UBA796; family UBA2385; genus S143-5. The sequence goes on along the minus strand of WGAH01000122.1, from coordinate 8,052 downwards.
CCGCTGTGCTCGACGATGGAATCCTCGAGCAGCAGGTGCCGGGCCGGCGTCGAGGCCGTCACCGGCAGGCCCTCCTCCCTCGCGGCGGCGAGCATCGCCAGGGAGCGCGCCGTCGTGACGTGGGTGAGGTGGACCCGCGCCCCGGTGCGCCGCACCAGGCCGAGCACCCGGGCCACGCCGATCTCCTCGGCCTCCGGGGGAATGCCGCGCAGCCCGGCGCGCAGGGCCGCCGGCCCCTCGTGCATCACCCCCTCGGCCTCCAGGGCCGGGTCCGCGGGCCGGAGCAGGACCGGCAGGCCGAAGGGGCGGGCGTACTCCAGGGCCCGGCGCAGGACGAGGCTGTCGGCCACCGGGCGCCCGCCGTCGGACAGGGCGGAGCAGCCCGCCTCGACCATGAGCCCGATCTCGGCCAGCTCGCGGCCGGCCAGCCCCACCGTCAGGGCCCCGGCCTGGGCCACCCGCGCCCCGGGGAGCCGCCCGGCCCGGGCCAGCACGTCGCCGGCCACCGCCGCCGTGTCCACCACCGGGTCGGTGGCCGGCGAGGCGAGCACCGTGGTGAAGCCCCCCGCCGCCGCCGCCTCGCTGCCCGACTGCAGGTCCTCGCGGGAGGGATCGCCGGGATCGCAGAGCTCGGCCGCGAGATCGACGAAGCCCGGCGCCACGACGAGGCCCCGGCAGTCCACGACGCGGGCGCCGTCGGCCTCCACGCCCTCCCCCACCGCGACCACCCGGCCGTCGGCGACCCGCACGTCGGCGATTCCGTCCCGGCCGCTGGCGGGGCACACCACCCGCCCGCCCCGCAGGAGCACGCGCTCAGGCATCGCCACCCTCCCCGGCCCCCCGGCCGAGCAGCAGGTAGAGCAGGGCCATGCGGACGGCCAGCCCGTTGGTGACCTGCTCGAGGATCACGCTGCGCTCGCCGTCCGCCACCTCGGGAGCCAGCTCGACGCCGCGGTTGATCGGCCCCGGGTGCATGACGAGCACGTCGGGGCGGGCCCGCCGGAGGCGGTCGAGGTCGAGGCCGTAGAAGCGGGCGTATTCCCGGCTGCTGGCCATCATCGCCCGGCCGAGGCGCTCGCGCTGGATGCGGAGCATCATCACGACGTCCACGTCCTCGATCACCTCGTCGATGGTGTGGCGCAGCTCCACCCCCAGCTCGGCGAGCTCCGGCGGGCACATCGTGCCCGGGCCGGCGACGAGGACCCGGGCGCCGAGCTTCGTCAACCCGAAGATGTCGGAGCGCGCCACCCGGCTGTGGAACACGTCGCCGACGATGGCGACCCGGCGCCCGCGGAGGTCGCCGAGGTGGTCGCGCATGGTGAGCAGGTCGAGCAGCCCCTGGGTGGGGTGCTCGTTGATCCCGTCGCCGGCGTTGATCACCGACCAGGGAAAGGCCCGCGCCAGCATGTGCGGCGCCCCGGCGGCCCCGTGCCGGATGATCACCGCGTCGGGCTTCAGCGCGTCGAGGTTGCGGGCGGTGTCCATCAGCGTCTCGCCCTTGCGCGTGGAGCTCGTCGAGGCGCTGAAGCCGAGCACGTCGGCGCTCAGCCGCTTGGCGGCGAGGTCGAAGCTCAGGCGGGTGCGGGTGCTGTTCTCGAAGAAGGCGGTCACCACCGTGCGCCCCCGCAGGGTGGGCACCTTCTTGATCGCCCGCTCGCTCACGGCGCGGAAGCGGGTCGCCGTGTCGAGGATGCGGTGGATGTCGGCGGCATCGAGGTCGCGGAGGCCCAGGATGTCCTTGCCGATCATGGCCGGGCCTCCGGCGAGCACACCACCACCGCGTCGGCGGCGGCCCCGTGCTCGACCAGGCGCACCTCGACCCGGTCGTGCAGCGCCGTCTCCACCTCGCGGCCGACGAAGTCCGCCGCGATGGGCAGCTCCCGGTGGCCCCGGTCGACGAGCACGGCGAGCTTGATCCACCGGGGCCGGCCGTAGTCCATGAGCTCGTCGAGGGCGGCGCGCACCGTGCGGCCGGTGAACAGCACGTCGTCGACGAGCACCACCCCGGTGCCCGTCAGCTCGAAGGGCAGGCGGGTCTCGCCGAGCACGGGCTTTTCGAGGCCGGTGTAGAGGTCGTCGCGGTAGAGCGTGATGTCGAGGCTGCCCACCGCCGGCCGCGTCCCCTCCCCGGCCTCGATGGCCGCCGCGAGGCGCGCGGCCAGGGTCTGCCCCCCGGTGACGATGCCGACCAGCGCGTAGGAGGCCGGATCGCCGAGGCGGTCCGTGATCTCGGAGGCCAGCCGGGCCACCGCCCGGCGAACCTCGGGGGCGGCCATCACCTTGCGTTCCACCATGGCCCTCTCCTGGCTGCGCCCCCCTATCCCGCCGGGCGGCGGGATCCGGGTCGACGCGGGCGATCCGTGCCGGGCGATCAGTACTGCTCGACCTGCCCCCGGTTGTCGACGTCGGTGGTGACCTCGAAGGACAGGGTGCGGTAGCGCTCGACGAAGGGGTACTGCACGTCGACGGAATAGGCGCAGTGCAGCCGCATGAGGTTGGCCGACACCTTGGTGAACTGGCAGTCCTGCGGGTACACGTAGTCGCCCATCGGGGACTTCCCGAGCTCGGAGTCCAGCATCGCCCGCGCCTTGGCCTCGCCGAGGGCCGACCACTCCCGGGCGACGAGACGGTTGATCTCCTTGAGCTTCATGAAGTCCCAGTAGTAGGGGCCGAAGGTCCAGGCCCACAGCCCGCCCGCCGCCAGCAACACCAGCAGCAGCAGGCTCGACCCCCGGATCCGCCCGCCCCGGCCTCGCCGCCGAACCGTCCACCCTCTCCGACACGCCCGCTCGCGGAGCATCCGTCCACCTCCGGCCGCGCAGCATAGCAGGACCGCGGCGCGGCTCCGAGCCGGCTCAGCCGTCGTCGTTGATCTGGAGGACGCTGAGGAAGGCGGACTGCGGGATCTCGACGGTGCCCACCGCCTTCATGCGCTTCTTGCCCTCCTTCTGGCGCTCGAGCAGCTTGCGCTTGCGCGAGATGTCGCCGCCGTAGCACTTGGCGGTGACGTCCTTGCGCAGCGCCTTGACGTTGGTCCGGGCGAGCACCTTGCTGCCGACGGCCGCCTGGATCGCGACCTCGTACATCTGCCGGGGGATGTGCTGCTTGAGCTTGCGGGTGAGCGCCACCCCGGCCCGGTAGGCGCGGCTGCGGTGGACGATGACGCTCAGGGCGTCGACCCGCTCCTTGTTGACGAGGATGTCGAGGCGGACGAGGTCGGCCTCCTCGAAGCGCACCACCTCGTAGTCCATCGAGGCGTAGCCGCGGCTCACGCTCTTGAGGCGGTCGAAGAAGTCGTAGACGATCTCGGCGTAGGGGATCTCGTAGGTCAGCACCACCCGCCCCGGGGCGCTGTACTCGAAGCCCGCCTGCGTGCCCCGCCGCTCCTCGCAGAGCTTGAGCACCGGCCCGACGTAGGTGTCGGGCAGGTGGATCGTCAGGCGGGCGATGGGCTCGAGGATCGCGTCGACGTCCTGGGCGTCGGGCAGCTTGCTCGGGGAGTGGATCTCGAACTCCTCGCCGGTGCGCTTCGACCGCACCCGGTAGACCACCGACGGGCTCGTGTTGATCAGGTCCATCCCGTACTCGCGCTCGAGGCGCTCCTGGATGATCTCCATGTGCAGCAGGCCGAGGTAGCCGCAGCGGAAGCCGAAGCCCAGCGCGTCGCTCACCTCGGGCTCGAAGGTGAAGGCGCTGTCGTTGAGGCGCAGCTTCTCCAGCGCGCCGCGCAGGGCCTCGTAGTCGCCGTTGTCGACCGGGAAGACCCCGGAGAAGACCATCGGCTTGACCTCGCGAAAGCCCTCCAGCGGCTCGTCGGCGGGGCGATCGCGGTGGGTGATCGTGTCGCCGACCCGGGCGTCGGCCAGGCGCTTGATGCCGGCGACGACGAAGCCGACCTCGCCGGCGGCGAGCTCCTCGCGGTCGACGGCCTCCGGGGCGAACACGCCGAGGCGGGTCACCTCGTAGGTGGAGCCCGAGGCCATGAGCCGCACCCGCTCGCCGACCCGGAGCGTGCCCTCGACCACGCGCACGAGCACGATCACGCCGACGTAGCTGTCGAACCAGGAGTCGAAGATCAGGGCGCGAAGCGGCGCCTCCCGGTCGCCCCGCGGCGGGGGAACCAGCTCGACGATCGCCTGGAGCACCTCGTCGATGCCCTCGCCGGTCTTGGCCGAGCACAGCCGCGCGTGCTCGGTGTCGAGGCCGATGCCCTCCTCGACCTGGAGCAGCACCGCCTCGGGATCGGCGCCGGGCAGGTCGATCTTGTTGACCACCGGGATGATCTCGACGTCCTGCTCCAGGGCGAGGTAGACGTTGCTCAGCGTCTGGGCCTCGACGCCCTGGGCGGCGTCCACCACCAGCAGGGCCCCCTCGCAGGCCGCCATCGAGCGGCTGACCTCGTAGGTGAAGTCCACGTGGCCCGGGGTGTCGATGAGGTTGAGGACGTAGGTCTCGCCGTCGGGCGCCCGGTAGCGAAGCTCGACGGTCTGGGCCTTGATCGTGATGCCCCGCTCCCGCTCGAGGTCCATGCGGTCGAGGTACTGGGCCTTGCGGTCGCGGTCGGCGATGAGCCCCGTCCGCTCCATGAGCCGGTCGGCCAGGGTGGACTTGCCGTGGTCGATGTGGGCGATGATCGCGAAGTTGCGAATGCGCTCGAGGGGGGCGCTCACGGAGGGACTCCGGCGGTGGGGGGCGGTCAGGCGCGGCCGATGCCGGCGTAGTCGAAGCCGGCCTCGCGCACCGCGGCGGGGTCGTAGATGTTGCGGCCGTCCACGATGAGCCGCCCGCGCATGCGGTCGGCGAGCTGCGCCCAGTCCGGGTTGCGGAACTCGCTCCACTCGGTGACGAGCACGAGGGCGTCGGCGCCCTCGACGGCGTCCAGGGCGCTGGCGGCGTAGCGGATCGCGTCGCCGAGCTCGACGCGGGCGGTGCCGAGGGCCTCGGGGTCGTAGCCCACCACGTCGGCGCCGGCGGCCGCCAGGTCGCGGGCGATGACGATGCTCGGGGCCTCGCGCATGTCGTCGGTCTCGGGCTTGAAGGCCAGGCCCCACAGGGCGACGCGACGGCCGTGCAGGTCGGGGCCGAGGCGCTCGATCACCTTGGCGGCCGGCAGGTGCTTCTGCGCCTCGTTGACCGCCTCGACGGCATCGGCGATGCGAAGCTCCACGCCGTGCTTCTCGGCGGTGCGGATCAGCGCCCGCACGTCCTTGGGAAAGCAGGAGCCGCCGTAGCCGGCCCCGGCGAAAAGGAAGCGGGGACCGATGCGGGTGTCGGCGCCGACGCCGCGCCGCACCATCTCGATGTCGGCGCCCGCCGCCTCGCACAGCCGCGCCAGCTCGTTCATGAACGAGATCTTGGTGGCGAGCATGGCGTTGGAGGCGTACTTCGTCAGCTCGGCGCTGCGGTTGTCCATGAACAGGATCGGCCGACCGCTGCGGACCAGGCCGGCGTAGAGGCGGCCCATCACCTCGCGGGCGCGCTCGGTGCGGCAGCCGACGACGATGCGGTCGGGGTGGGTGAAGTCCTCGATGGCGGCGCCTTCCTTGAGGAACTCGGGGTTGCTGACCACGTCGAACTCGTGGCGGGCGTGGCGGGCGACGATCTCGCGCACCTCGTCGGCGGTGCCCACCGGCACCGTCGACTTGATCACCACGACGGCCGGCCGCCGCATGTTCCGGCCGATGCTCTCGGCCACCGCGTGCACCGCGCTCAGGTCGGCGTGGCCGTCCGGGCGGCCCGGCGTGCCCACGGCGATGTAGATCACGTCGGCCCCGGCGATGGCGGCGTCGCCGTCGGTGGTGAAGTCCAGGCGCCCCTCGCGGGTGTTGCGCTGGAGGATCACGTCGAGGCCCGGCTCGTAGATCGGCACCCCCCCGTCCCTGAGCAGCGCGATCTTGGCGGGATCGTTGTCGACGCAGGTGACCCGGAAGCCGAGGTCCGCCATGCAGGCGCCCACGACGAGTCCCACGTAGCCGGTCCCGATCACGACGATGTTCAGTCCGTTCATGGCTGCCTCCTCGACCGCGCATCGGCACGGCGGCGGGTTCCCGAAGCAGGACTTCCCGGCCCCGGGGCGACGCCGCCGCCCGGACGCGGCGCCGGGCCTCGCGTCGGCGCGGGGCTGCGCTTCCTAGCCGGGCGCCCCGTCGCGGTCAATCGCCGGAAGAAGGCCGCAGCCCGCCCCCCCGAGCTCTCCGCCGGGGCCCGCCGTCGCGGCGCGCTTGACACCCCCCGGGATGCCGCGATAGCCGCCGCTGTCCCCAACCGGCCCCCCGGGCCGGGGGAGCGCGCCCCCGACGGGCCCGTCCCTTCCCGTTTCTCGAAGATCGCTCGGAGATATCGTCGTGGCCAACCACAAGGACGCCCTCAAGCGCCATCGCCAGAACCTCAAGAGGCGCATGCGCAACCGCCACTACCGCACGCGCATGCGGACCGAGATCAAGCGCCTCCGCAAGGCCCTCGAGGCCGGCGACGTCGAGGCCGCCCAGGCGCAGCTCCCCAAGGCGGTGAGCATGATCCAGCGCGTCGCCCAGAAGGGCGTGATCCACAAGAAGCAGGCCGCCCGCCGGGTCAGCCGCCTCTCCCGCGCCGTCCAGGCCCTCGTCCGAAACGAGGCCTGAACCGCTCAGGCGGTCAGCTCCAGCACCAGGCCCTCGAGGACCCGCCGCGCCCCGGCGCGCGAGCGGTTGAAGGCCCGGTTCGCCCGCGCCAGCGCCCCGAGCACCCGGGCCGGCGCGAGCGGGCGGGCGCGCAGGGCCCGCTCGGAGGCCTCCCGGTGCCGGCGGGGCACCCGCTTCCACGAGTCCGGCAGCGGGCCCCGGGACCGCATGGCGCTCTGGAGCACCAGGAGCTGCCGCACCTGCCAGGTCACCAGGCCGAGCAGCCGGTGCGCCTCGCCGGCGCCGCCCTCCTCCAGCAGCCGGAACAGGGCGGCGAGGGAGGCGTCGGCGTCGCCGCCGGCGAGCGCGTTGGTCAGGTCCCAGATTTCGGCCTCGGCGACGGCGCTGCTCACCGTCGCCACCACCTCGGCGTCGATGCGCCCCTCCCCCCCGAGCCAGGCGATGGCCTTGTCCAGCTCGCCGGCCAGGGTGCCCAGGTCGGTGCCCACCAGCTCGACGAGCAGGCGCGCCGCCCGCGGGTCCAGCTCGCAGCCCGCCGCCCGGGCGTGCTCGGCGGCGAAGGTCTCGGGGCGGACGTCGCCGGCGCGCAGGCGCTTGACCAGCCCCGCCTCCAGCTTCTTCACCGCGTTCGCCAGGCGGCGGCCGCGGTCCACCCCGCCCGCAGCCGGCGGCAGCTTCGCGCCGGTCAGCACGAGCACCGTGCTCGGGTTCGGGTGCTTGACGTAGTCGAGCAGCGCGTCGAGGAGCGCCACCGGCGCGCGCTCCAGCTCGCGCACCACCACCGCCCGCCGCCGGGCCATCATCGGCTGGGTGCGGGCGACGGAGAGCGCGCCCTCGGCCTCGGCCGCCCGGTACTCGGCGAGGTTGAGGGACCGCAGCGCCGGGTCCACCGCCGCCTCGACGAGGGCCTCGACCTCGCGGCGCACGAGCAGCGCCTCGTCTCCGTAGATCAGCGCCACCGCGGGCAACTCACCGGCCATCGCCTGCTCCCTCCCTCTCGGGGGCGTAGAGGTACCAGTCCAGGGCCTCGGCGGCCAGCTCGGCGGCCAGGGCGGCGCTGGCCGCGGCCCGCGCCGCCGCCGAGCCCGCCGGGTCGCCGGCCGTCCAGGCGTAGCTCCGCTCGCCCCGGAGCACGACGCGGCGCGGGGCGGGACCGGTGAAGGAGAAGGCGAGCTCGCCGTGAATGCGCCGAACGCCGTCCTCTCCGGCCCGCGCCGCCACCGCGACCTCGTCCCAGCGCAGCACCTCGACGTCCACCGCCGCGCCGCCCCCGGCCGCGCCGCGGCTCGCCAGCGCCTCGCCGAGCCCCCGGCGGACCGCGTCGCCGACGCCCTCCTCCACCGCGAGCGAGCGCACGCGCCCGGGGTGCAGCGCCAGGGCGCCGGCCGGCGGCGCCGGGGGACGCCCCAGGCGACAGGCGACGAGGACGGCG
>WGAH01000121.1 GCA_015489145.1 Deltaproteobacteria bacterium | reverse complement strand
CATGCCGCCCATGCCGTCGTCGGAGCCGCCGCCCATGCCGCCCATGCCGTCGTGGTCGCCGCCCATGCCGCCCATGCCGTCGTCGGAGCCGCCGCCCATGCCGCCCATGCCGGAGCCGTCGCACTCGCCCATGTCGCCGGAGCCCATGTCGCCGGAGCCCATGCCGCCGGAGCCCATGCCGCCCTCGTCGTCGCCCATGCCGTCGTGGTCGCCCATGCCGTCGTGGTCGCCCATGCCGTCGTGGCCGCCCATGCCGCCGTGGTCGGAGTCGCCGGAGCCCATGCCGCCGTCCTCGCACGAGGAACCGCCGCAGTCGTCCATGTCGCCGGAGCCGCCGTGGTCGGAGTCGCCGGACTCGGCGCCGGAGCCCATGCCGCCGGAGCTGGAGCCCATGCCGCCGGAGCTCATGCCGCCGTCGTGGTCGCCGGACTCGGCGCCGGAGCCCATGCCGCCGGAGCTGGAGCCCATGCCGCCGTCGGCCCACGCGCCGTGGGTGGCGAGCAGGCTGGCCACGATGGTGAGGGCCCGGGCGGTGCCGGAGAGGGTCGGGATGCGCGTCATGTCGTCCTCCTGGATGGGGATCGCTGGGGTTGTGGAGAGGGTCGGGTCGGCCGGCGCCTTCGCCGCCAGGCCGGCCTCGTCGAGGGGTTGGAGCACGGTCTCGGTGCCGCCGAGGGCGCGGCCCCACCAGCCGGCGGAGGCCCGGGAGCGGGCCATCACGGAAAGTTCGGTGGCGCGCCCGTCCTGGCGGAGGTCCAGCCGCAGGGGGCCGCCGGCGCCGTCCTCGGCGACCACCCGCAGCTCCGCGCCGTCGGCGGGAAAGGCATCCCAGCGGGCGACGAGCGCGCCGTCGGTGGTGCGCATCGGGGCCGGGAGCCCGTCCACCACGGTGACGCCGGGGGGAAGGCGCAAGGCCAGCTCCACGGGCTGCCCGGGAACCACGCCCTGCACTTCGAGGCGCAGGGTGGCCGGGTCCGGCATGGCGGCGACGCGGAGGCCCATGGCGGCGACGGCGGCGGCGCCGGCGAGGCCGGCCGCCACGGGGGGGCGGAGCAGCCAGGCCAGGCCGGCCCGGAGGCGATCCGCGAGGCCCTCGCCCCGCGTCTTCGCGACGGGTGCGCGACTCGCCTCGGCCGCCTCCAGCCGCGCGATCAGCCGGGCCTCGAAACCCGCGCCGAGTTCCGGCAGGGGCGCGGCGGCCAGCGCCTCGCGGGCGGCCACCAGGTCGGCCCGCCAGGCCCGGCACGCCGCGCAGGCGTCCAGGTGCGCCCGGTCCGCCTCGTTCCGCGCGACGAGATCGGGCTCGCCGGCGAGGCGCTCGCGCAGGTCCTGGCAGGTGGGCTCGCTCACTTCCGTCTCCTTTCACCCCACCCTACGAGGCGCCTCGCCGTCGGGTTCCCGGTTCGCCAAAAAAAAATCCGGGCGGGGGAGGGGGCGCCCGATCGCGGCGAGACGACCGGCCTTCGCGGGGGCGCGCCCTTCGTCGGATCCCTTTCCCCGGTGTCAGGTTTTTCCCGCCTCGCGCGTATGGAGGGGGGAGCCGGAAGGGCCGCCGCCGGGGCGGTCCGGAGGGCCCGCCGGAAAGGGTAGGATGAACCGGGAGAGGCGAGCATGAGCGCACGGGGAAGGGTCGCGAACCTGGGGCCGGTGCCGTCGGAACGCTGGTCGGCGGCGATGCGGCGGGCCCTCGACGCCGAGGAGGTGGTGGACCTGCCGCTGCCCGCGCCGGATCGGGATGCCGCGCCGGAGGACATCGACCGCGCCGTGGCCGAGGTGGTCGAGCGGGTGCCCGGAGACGCGCTCCGCGTCCTGGTGGCGGGGGAGCCCACCGTGGTGGTGCGGGCGGTCGACGCCCTGCGCGCCCGCGGCTTTTCCTGCTACGCCCCCACCGCCGACCCGGCGGACCCGGCGGCGGGCGTGCGCCCCTTCCCCGGCGCCGAGGACCGCGCGCTGGAGGCGCGAACCGTCGCCGGGCGGGGGCTCGGGAACCGGCAGGCGGGCGACCACCTCGGCGAGGAGCGCGTCGAGGGGCACGGCGAGATCGGCCAGGTG
>WGAH01000120.1 GCA_015489145.1 Deltaproteobacteria bacterium | reverse complement strand
GTCCTCGGGGGTGGGGGAGACCCACGCGCGGCAGGCCCGCAGGGCGTCGAAGGCGGCGTGGCGGGCGGTGATGCCGACGGCGCCGGGCAGCGGTTCCGGGTCCTCGGCCGCGACGAGGAAGGCGTCGCCGCTCTCGGTCTCGAGGGTGCAGCTCGCCCGCTCGCCGACCCCCCACAGGGCGAGGCCGAGGGCGGCGCCGGCCTCGAGGTCCGGGCCGGCGGGCAGGGCGGTGCGGGCGAGGGTCTCGGCGGCCACCACGCCGCGGCCGGCGGCGACGCGGACGCGGGCGAGTTCCAGCGCCGCGCCGTCCTCGTCGAGGATCACGGCGCAGCGCAGGCCTTCGCGGAGGCCGGGCCCGGCGGGGGCGACGCGGCCGAGCACGCCGGCCAGGACCGGCTCCGAGAGGGCGGCGGCGCCGGGCTCCCCGAGGATCGCCAGCGCCTGCACCGCGAGGTCCGCCGCGTCCGTCTCGTCGACGAGGAGGGACTGGAGCCCCCGCGCCGGTCGCGCCCGCCCGCCGTCGAAGGCCCACGGGCCGAGGGGCTCCACCGGCTCGGCCTCGTCCGGGGTGAAGGCGGTGGCGAAGCGCAGGTCGCCGATGCGCGGGTCGCGGTCGTCGCAGTCGTAGGCCGGCGGCGAGCCGTCCTCGTCGTGGTCGGGACCGGGGACGACGTGGACGGTGAGCTCGGGCGAGCTCTCGGCGTCGGCGGGGGACACGGGGACCGCGCACGCCAGGGCGAGCAACATCCAGGGCATGGGACATCCGGGAGCGGGTCGACCTGCCGCACCGCGACCCACGACCAGCTTGCCCGCCGGCGCGCCGACCGGCCACCGGCGAGTTGTCAGCGCATGTCACGGCCCGCCCGCGGCGGGCGGCCGCCTACCGCGTCGGCACCAGGTCGTCGGCGTCCCGCGGCTCGACCCGGAAGGCCTCCCACGAGTAGTAGATCGGCCCGGTGACCGTCGAGAAGGCGTCGCCGTCGCCGTAGTCGGCCGTCCAGTCGTACAGGAAGGTGCCGAGCGACAGGTCGGTCCAGTCGGTGGGGGTCGCGCCGTGGCCGTCGTCGGAGCCGGCCAGGGTCACGTTCGACAGGGTGACCAGGCAGCCCTCCCAGGGCTCCCAGTCCTCGGGCGCCCCGGTGAGCGCGTCGGCGGTGGGGGTGGCGCTGCCGGTGACGACCACGTCGGCCGGGTCGGTGACCTGCACCTCGGTGAAGTCGTAGTACTCGGCGACGCTGCCGGTGAGGTCCACCGTGTCGCCGCGGGCCACCTCGACGGCGCCGGCCGCGTCGCCGCTCAGGTAGACCATCACCCCGCTGTACTCGCCGCCGCCGGCGTCCTGCACGAAGAAGGCGCTGCCGCTGTCGTTGATGTCGGTGGTGGCGACGACGCCCTCGAGGGTCACCGTGCCGCTGACGGCGCCCTGCTGCACCTCGGCGACGGTGGCGGTGACCGCCTCGCCGGGGGTGCAGTCGAGGTCGTCGGCGGTGCGCGGCAGGATCTTCCAGGCCCCGTAGGTGTAGGTGACCAGCCCGGTGAGGCTGGCGCAGGTGGCGCCGGCCTCGAGGCCGTGGTCGGCGATGAGGTCGTCGACGTTGATGCCCCAGTCGGTCTCGACCTCGTTGTAGGTGTCGGGCGAGGAGGTGACCGTCACGTCGGACAGCCGCACGAGCACGCTCTCGTAGGGCTCCCAGTCGTCCGGGGCCTCGGCGAGATCGAGCACGACGGGCTCGCTGGTCTCGCCGCTGGCGGTGAGGTCGTCGGCGCTGCTCAGCGCCACCTCGGTGAGGTCGTAGTACTCGGTGGCGCTGCCGTCGATGGTCACCACGTCGCCCACCGACAGGTCGAGCTCCACGTCGTCGTAGGTGTAGATGTACATCCCCGACCACTCGCCGCCGCCGGCGTCCTGGACGAAGAAGTTGCCGCTGCTGTCGATGGGGCTGGTGACGATGACGTCTTCGAGGGTCACCCCGCCCTCGATGCCGTCCTGCTGGATCTCGGCGCAGGTGGCGGCGCAGCCCTCGCCGGCGGTGTAGCCGGCGAGGTCGCTGTCGTCCCGGGGCAGGATCGCCCAGGCGCCCCAGTTGTAGTGAATCGGCCCGGTGATGCTCGTGTAGGTGGCGCCGCGCTCGGTCTCGAAGCTGTAGAAGGCGTCGTCCATCTCGATGCCGGCGCTCAGGTCGACCTCGCCGTACTGGTTGGCGCAGTCGAGGACCTCCTGGTCGGGCAGGCTGACGAGCACGCCCTCCCAGGGCTCCCAGTCGTCCGGGACGTCGATGGCGGCGGGCTCGAGGGTGCCGCTGCCGGTGACCTGCACGGCGCTGGCGCCGGTGATCGTCAGCTCGGTGATCGTCTCGGGGTCCTTCGGGTCGGGCTGGTACTCGGCGTAGGTGCCCGAGATCGTCAGCTCGTCGTAAGGGTTGAAGCTCGGCGCGTCCGAGCCCTGAACGTAGACGTAGAGGCCGCTGTACTCGCCGCCGTCGGGCTCCTCGATGAAGAAGCCGTTGCCGTACTGGTTGAGGGGGGTGGACGCGATGACCCCGCGCAGGGTGACCGAGGCGCCGTCGGAGACGAGGCCCTGCTGGATGTCGTAGATCGTGACGTCCTCGTCGGAGCCGCCGGAGGCGGTGTCGTCGGAGGCCTTGGGCTTGACACAGGCGGCGAGGGGGAGCACGAGGGGGAGGATGCGCGCGACCTTCATGGCGGACTCCTTGGCGGCCGGACCCGGGCGACAGGCCCCGCCGGCTCGGGGCCCCGGTAGCTGGAAGGCGGGGGCCGGCGCAAGTGGCGGTGCGGTGACCCGGCGCAGGCGGTCGCGGTGAGCGCGGCCCTGCGGACCGACGGCCTCACGCGGCGCTTCGGCGCCCGCACGGCGGTGGACCGCGTGTCCCTGCGCGTCGAGGAGGGCGACATCTACGGCTTCCTGGGGCCCAACGGCGCCGGGAAGACCACGGCGATCCGCTGCATCCTGGGGTTGATTCGCCGCGACGCCGGCGAGGTGCGGATCTTCGGCGAGGCGCACCCCGTGCGCCAGCGGCGGGGGGTCGGCGCGGTGGTCGAGACCCCGGCCTTCCACCCGGGCCTGAGCGGTCGGGCCAACCTGCGGCGGGCCGCCGCCTACGCCGGGGCGCCGGCCGAGGACGTCGAGCGGGTGCTGGCGCTCACCGGGCTGGCCGACCGGGCGGGCGACCGGGTGCGGGCCTACTCCCTGGGGATGCGGCAGCGCCTCGGCATCGCCCGGGCCCTGCTCGGCCGGCCGCGGCTCCTCGTGCTCGACGAGCCGACCAACGGCCTCGACCCGCGGGGCATGCACGACGTGCGGCGGCTGCTCGCGCGCCTCGCCGCCGAGGAGGGCCTCACCGTCTTCATCAGCAGCCACCTCCTCGCCGAGGTGCAGCAGCTCTGCAACCGGGTGGGCATCCTCCACCGGGGGCGGCTGGTCGCCGAGGGCGCGGTGGACGCGCTGCTGAGCGGTCTCGGCGAGGGCCGGGCGGTGGAGGTCGAGGTGACGGCGCGCGACCCCGAGCGGGCCCGGGCCGTGGCCGAGGGGCTCGCCGGGGTGACGGTGCTTCCCGCCGGGGCGGGGCGGCTGCGCCTGCGCCTCGACGGGCTCGACGCCGCCGAGCTCAACCGCGCGCTGGTCGAGGCCGGGGTGGCGGTCTCGGCCCTGGTGCCGGTGGAGCACTCCCTCGAGGACCTGTTCCTGCGCCTCACCGGCGCCGAGGAGGCGTCTTGACCCGCATGCTCGCGGCGGAGCTGCGCGTCGTCTTCGGGCGGCGCAGCGGCCAGGCGGCGCTCGCCCTGGCGCTGGCCCTCGGCGTGCTCGCCGCCGCCACCCTGCACATCCTCCGCCAGTCGACGGTGGACGCCCAGGTCAACGGCCTGCCGGTGCAGTCCATGGTCGACCTGAGCTGGCGGGGCGTCGCGAGCTGGGGGCTGCGGGCCCGCAACTTCTTCGCGCTGCCCACCCTGCTCGTCTTCGCCACCGCCGCCTCCCTGGCGGGGGAGATCGGCGATCACACCCTGCGCGAGCTGCTCGTGCGGCCGGTCCCCCGCTGGAAGGTCCTCGCGGTGCGGCTGTTCGCGCTGGCGATCCTCTCGGCCGCCACCCTGCTCGCCACGTTGGTGCCGGCCCTGGCCGGCGGCGCCGCGATCTTCGGCACCGAGGCCGACATCGGGCCGGTGCTCCTCGGCTACCTCGCGAGCTGGGCCAGCGACCTCGGCCTCATCGCCCTGGCGGCGGCGGTGGCGGTGTTCGTGCGCGGGGTGGCCGGCGTGGTGGTGCTCGTCGTGCTCGCCCTGCTCGCCGACCTCGTGGCCCGGGGGGCGCTCACGGTGGCCGCCGGCCTGGGCGTGGACGGCGCCGAGACGGTGCGCGCCCTGCTGCCCGGCTCCTCGCTGGCCTGCTGGGAGGGGTGGGCCTCGGGCTGGGACCCGGCGGCCTTCGCCGGCCTGGCCCTGCTCCTCGCGGCGGGCCTCGCGGTGGCCTTCGCCCGCTTCCAGCGCATGGACGTGCCCTGAGGCGCCCGGAGGAACCGCCCCCTACCCCACCAGGCGGCGGCCGATCACCAGCGCCCACAGCACCGCCATGCCCACGGCGGCGGGCAGGGTGATGCGGAGGGCCTGGCGGGCGGCGACGGGGCGCTGCTCCTGCCAGCCCCACCAGGCGGCCAGGCCGACGAGGGGGCTGAGGAGCAGGTCGGCGGCGGCCAGCAGGACGAGCTGCCCACCGGAGAGCGGGCGCGCGGCGGCGTCCTCGGGGTCGGGGGCGCCCATGGCCCGGCGGGCGTGCCGCAGCAGGGCGCGACTGGGGTCCGGGACCTCGCCGGCGCGCACGCGGCGGGCGGCCTCCGCCATCTCCTCCGGGGAGAGGTGGTGGCTGCTGAACAGCCAGGCGACCGGGCGCTCGGGGCCGGTGGGGACGTGCCCGCAGGACTTGCACGGCACCAGCGGGCCGTTCTTGTGGC
>WGAH01000119.1 GCA_015489145.1 Deltaproteobacteria bacterium | reverse complement strand
GGAACCCACCAGACCCCCGGCCTCGGCCGGGGGTCTGGTGGGTTCCCGCGGGCGCGGGGGCGGGGTCGCCCGCGGCTCGAGCTGGGGCGCGAGGCTGCTCGTCTCGAAGAAGACCTTGCCCGTGTCGCCTTCCTCGCCGGCCTCGTCGGCGGCGTCGCGGGACAGGAAGCGCGGCACCGCCGTCTCGGCCCAGTCCCGGAGCCACGGGTGCGGGAGCTGGGTGCGGAAGCGGCGCATGCGCCGGGCCACCGTCGCCCCGTCGGGCCGGTCTTCGGGCTCGAAGGCGAGCATCTCGAGGAGCAGCATGCGGACGTCGGCGAAGGCGCGCAGGGCCTCGGCGTCGCCGGCGAGGCCGCCACCGTCGGTCACCGCGCGCTGCACCGTCTCGATGAGGGTGCGGGCCCAGGTGGCGTGGGCCTCGGGTTCCTGCGGGGGCTCCTTGAAGCGGCGGGCGGTCACCAGGTTGGCGAAAACCACGCCCAGGGCGTACACGTCGCTCTTGTGGGACTCCTCGCCGACCCGGCGCTCCGGGGCCATGTAGCGGGTGGAGCCCATGACGAAGTCGCGGTTCTCGGCGGCCTCCCGGGCGGCGAACTCGGCGCGGGCCACGCCGAAGTCGAGCAGCTTGACCTCGCCGTGGGCCGTGATGCGGATGTTGGCGGGCTTCACGTCGCGGTGGACGAGGTGCAGCGGCGGCGCGCCGGGCTCGGGGCGGGTGTTCCAGGCGGCGTCGAGGGCCGAGGCGACCTCCTCGACGACCTCGACGGCCACCGCCAGGGGCAGCGGCCCCTGCTTGAGGGCCCGGCCGAGGTCCACCCCCTCGACGTACTCCATGACCACGCCCCAGCCGCGGTCGAGGGGGACGAGCCCGGTCACGCCGACGATGGCGCGGTGGCGGAGCAGCCCGAGCATGCGCGCCTCGTCGCGCATCCGGCGGGCCATGTCCGCGGCGGCCTCGCCGTCGTAGTGCAGCACCTTGAGGGCCACCTGCTTGGAGAAGCCGCCGGCGTCCGTCATGCGCGCCCGGTACACGGTGCCGAAGCCGCCGCGCCCGAGGGTCTCGATGATGCGGAACTTCCTGCCGGCCTGCACGGCGTCCGGCTCCCCTGCTCACGCGGGCCGCGGGTGGTGGTGCCTCCGGCGATGCGGCCTTCCCGCCGGGTCCGGGCCCCCCTATTCCGCCCGGCGCTTCTTCGCGGCCGGCTGCGCGAGCTGCCGGGCGGCGGCGGACCACTCCTCGCGGCTGAGGTCGCGGTCCTTCACCTTGCGGTCGCGCTGGTCGAGGTCGGCGGCGTCGAGGGCGATGCGGGCGGCGAGCTGGCTGACGAGGTCCTTGTGATCGGTGCCCTTGGGGAGCGCGGCTTCCGTCCCCTTCTTCAATTCGCCGTAGTCGAGGCTGCCGTCGCCGGACCGGTCGAGCTGGCCGAAGCGCTTGCTCGCGCGCTCGGCCACGGCGTCCGGCGCCTCGCCGGGCTGCGCCCCGGGGGCGAGGGTCTGGAGGGTCTGCACGCGAAAGGCCTGGAAGGCCTCCCAGGTGACCACGCCGTTGGCGTCGCCCGCGAGCTGCTTCATCAGGGCGTCGGTCACGCCGTCGAGCTTCTTGCCCCGGAACCACTCCTTCTCGGCGAATTGCAGGTTCTTGTCGAGGTAGCGGCGCAGGGCGGCCCGGTCGAAGGCGGCGCCCTCGGGGGAGCGGTCCTCGGGCTGGCCGACGATGCGGTTGAACAGGCGGGCGAGGGGACCCCGGGCGGCGCGGGCCTGCTCCTGGGCGGCCTGGTTGCCGGCGGGCTGGATCGTCTCGGCGGCGGCCTTCTTCCGGGGGGTGGCGGCGGAGCCGTCTCGCTTGATCTTGCGGGTGCTGAGGTCGGGCATGGCTCTCTCGCTGGCTTCGGGCTGGACCCGGGGTCCGGGGCGGGCGCGCGGCGGCGTCGCGGCAGGGCGGAACGGGCCCTCGGCGCGGGCATTGTACCAGCGGCACCGGCCGGCCGTCCCGCCGGACCCGGGGGCCGCCGGCAGCGGGGGCGGTCGCGGCCGGGCGGTTAGGCGGAGGCGATGGACCTGC
>WGAH01000118.1 GCA_015489145.1 Deltaproteobacteria bacterium | reverse complement strand
GATCCTCCCCGGCGAGGGCGCCGGCCAGCGCGGCCGCCGGGGAGGATCCGGCCGCCGCCCCGATCGCGGCGGCGACCTCGGGGCCGTGGGCGAGGACCGCCCAGGCGGCGAGGGCGAGGACACCGGCCGGGTCCCGGGGCCGCGGCGCGGGCGGGGGGCCGGAGCGGGCCGCCTCGACGGCGCCCAGCAGCGCCGGGGCGAGTCGGCGGCGGGCCGGGTGACGGGCGAGGCGCGCCACCTGCTCGGGGGTGAGGGCCCCGGCGTCGAGGGCCGCCTGGACCAGCGCGGTGGCGGCCTCGGCGGCGACCCGCTGCCCGGGCGGGGCCGCCAGCGCGCTGGCCGCGGCCCGGTCGGCCCCCTCCAGGGCGAGGGCGACGGGCAGGACGCCCGCCGGCCCCGCCGCCTCGGGGACCGGCCCGAGGCCGGCGGCGAGGTCCCGGGGCACCAACGGCCCGGGCGGCAGCGCGAGGAGGGCCCGGCCGACGGCGAGGGCACGGCGGGTGGTCGCGCCCTCCGACGCGGTGCCCGGAGCGGTCGCGGCCTCGCCGAGGGCCAGGCCGAGCAGCGCCGCCCGGGCGCGATCCGCCCGGCCTCCGTCGGGGAGGGCTTCCCTGGCGGCGCCGGGCGAGGCACGGGCCATCACAGGTCCGCGCGGCCGGAGCGGTTGCGGGCGAGGAGGAGGAGCAGGCTGGAGGCGGCGGCGACGGCCGAGATGAGCAGGGCCACGAAGACGCCGACGGTGCCGCGCTCGTCGAGGAGCTGCCCGAGGATCAGCTCCTGGAGCACGCTGCCGGCGGAGCCCATCCCGTTGATGATGCCGGCGGCGAGGGTGGCCTGGCGGATCGAGCCCGCCTCGATGGCCCCGGCCCCGGTCATCAGCGCGTCGGGCCCGTAGAGGAAGAAGCCGATGAAGGCGATGGAGACGCCGAACAGCAGCAGGCTGTGCGGCCCGAGCAGCGCCAGCGCCAGGGTGGAGGCCGCCATGCCCGAGATGAACAGGAAGCTCACCCGCGCCCGCCGGCCGCGGAAGAAGCGGTCGGAGATCCAGCCGGCGGCGATGACGCCCACGATGCCGGCCACGTCGAAGGCCGTCGAGGTGAAGCCCGCTTCGTCGCCGGCGAGGCCGTAGTTCTTCTGGAGCATGTAGGGCGCCCAGGACCACAGGGCGTACCGGATGAACTTGACGAAGAAGTAGAAGAAGCCCACCAGCAGGACGTTGATCCAGGCGTCGCGGCTCCAGCCGCCGGCCTCCTCGTCCACCGGCGCCCCCGGCGCCGCCTCGTCCCGGGCGATGGGCTCCAGGCCGACGTCCTCGGGGCGGTTGCGCTGGTTGAGGAGGAACCAGCCCCAGATCAGCAGCAGCACCAGGGAGCCGGCGAAGAAGGAGTAGCGAAAGCCCCAGCGCCCGAGCACCCAGGCCGCCAGCGTGTTCGCCGCCACCCCGCCGACCTGGTAGTTCGTCGCCCAGAAGCCCATCACGGTGCCGCGCTCCTCGCGGCGGAACCAGTTGGCCATCGTGCCGACGTTGCCGGGCCAGCCCGTCGCCTGGCTCAGCCCGTTGAGGGCCATGAGGGCCACGAAGGTCGCCTCGGAGTTGGTGAGGCCGAAGGCGGCGTTGGCGCCGGCGCTCACCAGCATGCCCGCGAGGAGCAGCACCCGCGGGCCCGTGCGGTTGCCGAGGGTGCCGGCGACGAACTGCCCGACCGTGTAGGCGAGGAGGTAGGCGGTGCCGATGAGCCCCAGGGTGGCGGCGTCCCAGCCGAGCGCGTCGCCGAGGGCGGCCTTGGTGATGTAGAAGGGCTTCCGCGCGAAGTAGAAGCCGAAGTAGGACAGCCAGGTCGCGCTGAACACGCGCCAGCGCCAGGCCCGGGCCCGGGACGAGAGGGGGGGAGCGTCGGACATGGCCGGGAGATTACCCCCCCGGCGCCGATCCGGCCCGCCGGCATCGCCGGCGAGGGAGGACGCGCCGGCCCCCGGCCGCGGTGGAGCGCCGCCGCGGTCGGCTCAGCCCGCCGCGCGGCGACCCCGAGCGCCGCCGAGCAGCCGCGGCGGCCCGTCGGGCAGGCGCACGGGAACCCGGTGGACCGCCGGGTCGAAGGGGCGGCGGGCCAGGGCGCGGGAGTCGTAGGGCTCCCCGAAGGGGATCGCCGGGTCGAGGCCCCAGCGCGCCTTGAAGCGCTCCCAGTTGCGGCGCAGCAGGGCGTCGTAGTCGAGACCGGCGCGGGCCTCGGTGCGGCTGCCGAGGTGGCGGACGAACACGTCGCCGGCGACGCGCAGCTTCCAGCCGGCCGTCGCGATCCGCACGCTGAAGTCGTCGTCCTCGAAGCCCCAGGGGCCGAAGGCCTCGTCGATGCCGCCGACCTCCTCGATCACCGCCCGGCGCACGGCGAGGCAGAGCAGGATCAGCCGGCCGCGGTAGGCGTGCCGGCCGCGGTTCTCCTCGCGAAAGCGCGTCGCCCAGGCGTCGAGGTCCGCGTCGGGCCCCGGCGGTTCCGGCACGCGCTGCACGCCGACGACCCGGTCGCTCATCGGGGCGACGGCGCCGATGTCGGGCCAGCGGTCGAGGTGCTCGAGCAGGCCCTCGCGCCAGCCCGGGGTGAAGACCACGTCGTTGTCGCAGAACACGATGGTCTCTCCCCGGGCGTGGGCGAGGCCGGCGTTGCGGGCCGCCGGCGCCCCGCGGTTCTCGCCGAGCTCCACCAGCACCACGTCGGGCTGGGCGCGGAGCCAGGCGAGGCTCGCGTCGGCGCTGCCGTTGTCGACGACCACCAGCTCCACCGGCTGCCCGGCGGTGGTGCGGCGCAGGCTCTCGACGGCGTCGCGGACGTGGGGCCAGCCGTCGAGGTTCGGCATGATGACGGTGGTGGGCCGGTCCACCAGGCGGTTGCGGGGGCCGAAGGGGTTGCAGCCGGGCAGGTCGCGGTCGTCGGGCCAGCCCTCGTGGGCGGCGAGGTGGCCGCGGCGGGCCTCGTAGAACAGGAGGAATCCCACGAGGCGGTCGAAGAAGCGCACGTTCTCGTCGGCGGGATCGAGTCCCTCGGGCACCGGCGTCGCCGCGAGGCGCCGCGTGTCGGCCAGCACGTCGCGGAAGCCGGCTTCCTGCTCCTCCAGCCAGGCGCGGACGCGCTCCCAGGTGGCCGGGTCCTCCGGGTCGTGTCCGCCGGTGGCCCAGGCGAGCGATTCCTCGCGGTGAGCCTCCCAGGTACGGTGCTGGTAGTAGCCGAGGAGGAAGGCCCGGCGCAGGAGCCGGTCGAGGTCGAGGTCGTGGTCGTGCCAGGCGCGCAGCTCGGGGCGGTAGCGCACCCGCACCCCCAGGCGGCGCTCCAGCCGCAGCCCGAGCTCGGTGTCCTCGCAAATCGCCCGGCGGAAGCGCGCCGCGTCGAAGCCGCCGACCGCCCGCACCGCCGCCGTCGGGACCGAGATGTTGCAGGTGTAGAAGTGCTCCCAGCCGTGCAGCGCCCCGGGGACCATGCGCGGGTAGCCGAACAGGCGGTCGCTGTGCTGCACGAGGAACATGAACAGGTTGCCGAGGCGGTCGCGGGGGAAGTCGAAGCGCCCGAGGACCGCCTCGGGGGGACGCGCCCAGGCCTCCGGCGGCCCGGACCACGCGTCGGGCAGCCCGGCCCGCGCCTGGGCGACGAGGTGGCCCCGGAGCAGGTCGGGAGCCGGCAGCGTGTCGTCGTTGAGGATGAGCAGCCACGGCGCCCGGGCGCGGGCGATGGCGAGGTTGCGGGCGGCGGCCGGGCCGGCGTTGTCCTGGCGCAGCAGGGTGAGGGCGAAGGGCGGGCGGGTGTCGCCGAGGGCGGATTCCAGCGGCTCCGGCGAGCCGTCGTCGACGACGATCACCTCGAAGAAGGCCGGGTCGAGGTCCTGCACCGCCAGCAGGTCGAGGAGCCAGCGCACCGCGGCCGGGCGCTGGCGGGCCTGGCCGACGAGGCCCCGGCCCCCGCCGCCGCGCCGCCGCTCCTCAGCGTGATCGTGCCGACCTTCG
>WGAH01000117.1 GCA_015489145.1 Deltaproteobacteria bacterium | reverse complement strand
GTGGCGCGGGGCGGGGATCAGGCGGGCGAGGAACGGGCCGAACAGGGCGGTGCCGGCCAGGGCGGCGAGGGTGGCGGCGGCGCCGGCCACGCCGAGGTTTCGGATGATCGGCGTGCCGCTGGTGGTCAGGACCAGGAAGGCGACGAGGGTGGTCGTCGAGGCCATCGCGAGGCCGGGAAGGATGCGGCGCAGCGCCCGTTCGCCCACGCGCGGGTCGCGGGCGTCGTCCTCGCCGGCCCGGGCCGCTTCCAGGTGGATCCAGTAGTCGGCCGCCATTCCGAGGAGGGCCGCGAAGAAGGCCAGGTTGATCGGGTGGAGGGGGCCGAGGAAGGTGACGGCCGCCCCGATGCCGGCGACGGTCACCCCGAGGATCGGAAGCGCGCCGAGGAGGGGGCCCAGGCTGCGGAAACCGAACAGGATCACGGCGGCGAGGAGCGCGAGGCCCAGGGCCGAGGCCCGCTGCACGTCGGCGTGGATCGCCCGCGCCGAGGCCACGGCGATGCGGGGCCCCCCGGACCAGCGCACCGGCAGCTCGATCTGGTCGACGATCGCCTGTACCTCGTCGGGGAGCGTCGATTCCGGCCCGGCGTCGAGCGCCGACTGGGCGGGTTGCACCACCAGGAGCGCCCGGGTGCCGGTCTCGTCGAGGAGCAGGCCGTCCTCGGCGCGGACGCGCCAGCCCTGGCCGGCCCCCTTCAGCCGCTCGAGGGCGAGCCCCGTCACGTCGAGGGGGTCTTCGGCGATGCGGGCCTCGAACAGCCCGGCGGTGGGCCCGGCGAGCTTGCCCAGGGCGGCGCGCAGGGCGGCGGACACGCCCGCGTCGCTCGTCCGTCGCTCCAGGTCCGCGGCGGGCACCAGTTGCGGGGCGACCGGGCCGGCGGCCCGGGAGAGGGCGAGGCCGTCCTCGACCCTGGGCCCCCAGCGCACCTCCAGGAAGCTGGGGGATTCCGCCAGCGCCTCGGCGAGGCGGCGGGTCTCTCGCCGAAGGGTCTCGCGGTCGCTGTCGCCGCCGTCCACCTCGAACAGGACGAGGTCGGCGAGGCGGAAGCGGTCGGCCAGTTCGAGGGCCCGGGCCACCTCGCCGTCGGGCGGGAGCAGGGTGGCGAGGGCGTCGCTGGTGCGGAGACGCCCGGCGAGGAGGCCGAGGAGCGCCACGAGGACCAGGCCCAGAGCGATGCGAAGACGACCGTTCAACGCGCCTCCGGCTCAGGGCTCGACGGCGGGGAGCGCGAAGGCCCCGGCTTCGAATTCCAGCCCGGTTCGGAAGTCGGTCAGCTCGATGTGCACGGTGTCGCCGTCGGGTTCGAGCATGTCCACCGCCGTGACCCGCGCCGGATCGCCGTCGATGCTGAGGTCGATGCTGCGAAACAGGCGGGCGAGGCGCGCGTCGGTCGGGACCAGGTGGGCCCGCGCCGGGGAACCCGGGGTCCACGAGGCGAGGTAGTCGCGCTGCACGGCGGCGAGGTCGCCGGAGAGCCAGACCATCATCCCGCGCACGAGGCGGGCCATGTCGGGGTTGTCGGACAGGTCGACCTCGTCGCGCACGCCGAGCTCGGGGTAGGCGATGCCCACCCGGTCGCCCACGAGGACGAAGGTGGAGGGGGACGGGGACTCGACGATCCAGGCCAGGCGGTCGGGTCGAGCGAAGCGCAGCACGCCCCGCGACTCCAGCGGCCGGCCGAGGAGGCGACTGGTGCGAACCTGCACGAAGTGGGCTTCGAGGGCGTCCACCGAGGCCATGGCCTCCCAGGCGGCGCGGGCCTCCGGCGGCAGCTCGGGCGGGGCCGCCACGGCGGTGGAGAGCAGGGCGAGGAAGCTGAGGAGGACGAGGCGCATCGAGCGCTGCATACCCCGACGGGCCCGGGGGCGGCGCGGGAGGTTTTCTGGGGAGGCGGGCATGGGCGCGGTTCAACCCACCGGGGTGCGGTGCGCGTCCCCGCCGATGCCGGCGAAGGGCGGCAGGGGGGGCAGGTGGTGGATGTGCTGCCACAGCGGGCCGCGGAAGCCCATCTTGCGGAGGATGCGGAACAGGCGCAGGTCGAAGTGGATGCCGAGCTGCGGCGCGATCCACGTCGGGTGGGCGCGGCAGGCCTCGGCGATGCCCTCGCGGATCGCGTCCCGCAGGCGCGCCCGTCGCGCGGCGCGCTCCGGGTCGAGGCCCTCGGCGTCGTCGACGTACATCATCAGGATGGCGGCGAAGGGCTCCATGTCGTCGATGAAGTCGAGGGTACGGCGCACGGTGTCGGGGGTGTCGCCCTCGAGGCCCAGCACGAAGGTGTGGCAGTCCTTCAGGCCCGCGGCGCGGCAGGTGCGGCTCATCTCGCGAATGCGGGCAGCGGTGAAGCCCTTGCGCTGCGCGGCGAGCACGCCGTCGTCGCCGGAGTCGGACCCGATCTCGATGCCGGCGCAGCCGGCGGCCGCCATGCGCTCGGCGAGGCGCCCGTCGAAGCCGAGGGGGTTGCCGTAGCAGGTCCAGGGCACCGACCAGCCGCGGGCGATCATCTCGTCGCAGACGGCGCGGGCGTGGCGCGGCGGCAGGGTGAACACGCTGTCGACGACGAAGACGTGGTCGACCTCCGGCCAGGTCTCGCGCAAGGCCTCGAGGTCGTCGACGACCTGGGCCGGCGCCCGGCGACGGCTCAGGCGTCCCTCGATGATCGGGTAGGTGCAGTAGGAGCAGCGGAGGGGGCAGCCGCGGCTGGTCTGCACCGAGCCGGCGGCCCCGTGGACGAAGTACCGGGGATCCACCCCGGCGTAGTCGGGCGTCGGGAGCTGGCGCATGTCGAGGAAGGGCGCGGTGCCGGGGTTCTGTCGCGCCACCCCTCCCGAGAGGCGCCAGAGGCCGGGCACCCGGTCGAGGTCGCCGGCTTGCAGGGCCTCGACGTAGACGGGGAAGATCGCCTCGCCTTCCCCGGCGATGCCGTGGTCGGCGCCCAGCGTTTCGAGAAGGGGCCCGGGGAGCACGCTGTATCCGGCGCCGCCGAGCAGGATGGGGGCGGCGCTGTGCGCGCGCACGGCGGCGACCAGCTCCCGGTAGTACCGGATGTTGTCGGCGGTGCCGGTGTAGTCGGCGTTCTGGAGGTTGCGGAGGCCGATGGCGACGAGGTCCGGTTGCCAGTCGTCGAGGCGCTCGGCCAGGGCCTCGAGGGGACGCCGCTCGAAGCACAGGTCCCACAAGGCGGTCTCGTGGCCGGGCGGGGTGGCGCGCCGGACGGCGAGGAGCCCCAGGGGAAGCACGGGATCGGGGAGGCGTTCCCGGTTGGCCGACACGAAGGCGATGCGCATGGTCAGGGCCTATCCCGGTCGCGGGGGAGGACCGAGAGCGACCGCTTCGAGCACGGCTTCGAGCCGGGGGGCCACGGCCTCGGGGCGGAAGCGTTCGCGGACGCGCGCCCGGCCGGCCTCGCCCAGGCGCCGGGCGGCGGCGGGGTGGGCGGCGAGGTCGTCGGCGGCCTCGGCGAGGGCGGCCGCATCCCCGACCGGGACGAAGCGCGCGCCCGCTTCCAGCCAGTCGGCCAGGCCGCCGGTGGGGGTGGCGATCACGGGAACGCCGGCGAGCAGGGCCTCCAGGGCGGAGATCCCGAAGGGTTCGGCCCAGGTACCCGGCATCCACAGGCTGGCGGCGCCGGCGAGGAGGCGGCCGAGTTCCTCGCGGCCGACCCAGCCGACGGGCTCGACGCCGGCCCGGCCGCCCACGAGGTCGCGCAGGGGCCCGTCGCCGGCCACGACGAGCCGGGCGGGGGGGCGGCGCAGCCGGCCGGCGGCGGCCACGGCCACGGCGACGCCCTTGTGCTCGGCGAGGCGGCCGACGAACAGGTGGTGCCGGGGCGGCCGGACCGGGGGTACTTCGGGAAGATCCTCGACGAAGGGCGGGACCACCGTCGCATCGGGGATGCCGGCGGCGGCGAGCTCGGCGGCCATCCAGGAGGACAGCACGACGACGGCGGCCATGCGCCGCGCGGCCGCGGCCCGGCGGCGGGTGAGCGCAGTGACCCGCTCCCGGTAGGCGGCGTCGGGGAGGCAGGCGGCGCAGGCCGGCCCCGGGAGCTCGGCGCAGGGCGCTCCGTCGGGCAGGACCTTGCCGGGGCCGGGGCAGAAGAAGCGGTGGTCCTGGACGACGAGGGCGGCCCGGCCGGTGGCGGCGATGCGGTCGAGCAGGTCCGGGTCGACGAGGTTGTGCGCGAGGATGACGTCGTGCGGGTGGTCGTCGAGGAGGGCCTCCAGGGCCCGCAGGGCGCGGGCGGCGCCGGACCGCCGAAGGCCGCGCCGGTCGAGGCCCCGGACGCGGACCACCCGAAAAGGGCCGGCGGCGACGGTGGGATCGACGTGTTCCGCCGCCACGAGCACGTCGTGACGCCGGCCGAGGCGGTGGAGGTGGGCGAGGAGCCACTGGTCGGCGCCGCCGGCCCGGGCCAGGCGGCCGTGGAGGACGAGCACCCGCATGGGGTGGGGG
>WGAH01000116.1 GCA_015489145.1 Deltaproteobacteria bacterium | reverse complement strand
GCGTCGAGGGCCTTGTACTCGTAGACTGGCATGAAGCTCCCGCGGTCAGTCGAGCTCGACCACGTCCTCCTGGGTCACGCGCAGCACCTCGTCGAGGGTGGTCACGCCGGCCGCATCAAGCGCCACGCCCTCGCCCAGGGCATGCGCACGCTCCGCGACGACGGCATCGCCAAGGCCCTCGCCGGCGTGACCACCCTCGACGAGGTGCTGCGCGTGACCCAGGAGGACGTGGTCGAGCTCGACTGACCGCGGGAGCTTCATGCCAGTCTACGAGTACAAGGCCCTCGACGCCCAAGGTCGCAAGACGACCGGCATCGTCGACGCCGAGAACGCCAAGTCGGCGCGGGCGCGCCTTCGCCGGCAGGGGATCTTCCCCACCGAGGTCCGCGAGCAGCGGGCCGGGCGGGCCACCCGCGGCAGGGCGCTCAATCGCGAGATCGACCTCAAGCGCTACTTCCAGCGCGTGAAGCTCCAGGACGTCGCCACCGCCACCGGCCAGCTCGCCACCCTGGTCGGCGCCGGCGTGCCCCTGGTCGAGGCGCTCTCGGCCCTGATCGACCAGACCGAGAGCCCGCCGCTCAAGCTGGTCCTCGTCGAGGTGCGCGAGGACGTGAACCAGGGTTCCAGCCTCGCCGACGCGATGCGGAAGCACCCCAAGGTGTTCAGCGACCTCTACGTCAACATGGTGCGCGCCGGCGAGACCTCCGGGGCCCTCGAGGTCGTCCTGCAGCGTCTCGCCGACTACACGGAAGCGCAGGTGCGCCTTCGCGGGCAGGTGGTCAGCGCCATGGTCTACCCGGTGCTCATGGGCGCCGTGAGCCTGCTGATCATCGTCGCCCTCTTCGTCTTCGTCATCCCGCGCATCCGGCGGATCTTCGACAGCTTCGGCGCCGCCCTGCCGCTGATCACCCGCATGATGCTCGGGCTCAGCGACTTCATCATCCACTACTGGTGGCTGGTGATCCTGCTCGTCGGCGGCGCGATCTACGGCTTCGTCCGGTGGATCCGCAGCGAGAAGGGCCGCCCCCGCTGGCACCGCTTCAAGCTCACCGTGCCGATCCTCGGCCGCGTCAACCGGCTGGTGGCCGTCAGCCGCTTCTGCCGCACCTTCTCGACGCTGCTCGACAGCGGCGTGCCGATCCTCACCGCGGTGCACATCGTCCGCACGGTGGTCCAGAACGACGTGCTCGCCGATGCCATCGAGCAGGCCGGTCGCAACATCCGGGAGGGCGAGAGCATCGCCCAGCCCCTGCGCGAGTCCGGCGAGTTCCCGCCGCTGGTCACGCACATGATCGCCATCGGCGAGCGCACCGGCGAGCTCGAACCGATGCTCGCCAAGGTGGCCGACGCCTACGACCAGCAGGTCGAAAACATCCTCGGCGCGCTGACCAGCCTCCTCGAACCGATCCTGATCATCGTGCTCGGCGGCGTGGTCGTCGTCGTCGCCCTCTCGATCCTGCTTCCGATGCTCAACCTCTCGGCGATCGCTTCCTGAGATGTCGCTTCCTGAGATGTCGCTTCCTGAGATGTCGCCTCCTGAGGTTCCCGACCTCCCCCGTCTCCCTTCACCCGAGGAGTCCCCCATGCCCAAGCCCTCCCGCTCCCGCCTGGTCCGCCGGCGGTCCCGCGCCGGCCTCACCCTCGTCGAGATCATGGTGGTCATCGCCATCCTCGGCACCCTGATGACCATCGTGGCCGTCAACGTCGTCGGCGCCCTCGACGACGCCAACGTCGACGCCACCAAGCTCCAGATCAAGAAGGTCGAGCAGGGCCTGCAGATGTACGCGGCCAAGCACAAGGGCAAGTTCCCCTCGACCAGCGACGGGCTGGAGGCCGCCGCCAAGTACTTCCCGGACAACAAGGTGCCCACCGACGCCTGGGGCAACCCCTTCCAGTACTACAGCCCCGGCACCAACGGCGACCACCCCTACGAGATCATCAGCCTCGGCAAGGACGGCGCCGAGGGCGGCGAGGGCGCCGACGCCGACATCCGGTCCTGGGAGATCGGCGACCTGAGCGAGGACTGATCGAGATGCGCGGCCGCCGCGGGTTCACCCTCATCGAGATCGCCGTCGTCGTGGCCATCCTGGTCGTGATGGCGGTGGTCGCGGTGCCCGCGCTCAGCGGCCTGCTCGACCTCCAGCAGCGCGCCGCCGCCAAGGAACTGGCCCAGACCTACACCTGGCTCGTCGACGAGGCCCAGCTCCGCAACGTGACCTTCCGGGTGGTCTACAACCTCGACCGCCGCACCTGGAAGATCGAGGTCGGCGACCCGGACACCGTCGTCTTCGCCACCCCCGAGGAGCGCGAGGCCCACGACGAGGAGGTCCGGGAGATGATGCGGCGCTACACCGAGGAGGAGATCGCCCAGGGCGTGCCCGAGGACGAGGAAGAGGGCGGCGGCCAGCTCACGGACCGGTTCGCGGGCCTCGACGCCGACGGTTCCTTCACCACCGAGCGCAGCCTGCCCCGGGGCACGGCCTTCGCCTTCGTCTACACGCCCCAGTACGGCGAGGAGGGCGTCCGTCCCCACGACCCCGAGGACCTCGCCGACCTCGACCCCGAGGACGAGCGCGTCGCCTACACCTACGTCTTCAGCGACGGCACCGCCGAGCACACGGTGGTTCGCATCGTCGACGAGGACGACATGGAGGACGGCTGGACCCTCGAGGTCGAGCCGCTGTCGGGCAAGGTCCACCTGTCCACCGACATCGTGGACCCGGAGCAGAGCATGGCCTGGCTGCCCGACGAGGGGCCGAGGATCTGGTGATGCGCGCCCCCTCCCCCCGCGCCGGCTTCACCCTCCTGGAGGTCATCGTCGCCCTCGGCATCCTCGTCGTGGGGCTGACGGTGCTCATCGACACCCAGGCCACCGCCATCCTCATGAGCACCGACCGCGAGAAGATGACCACGGCCACGATGCTCGCCGAGGAGAAGATGACCGAGGCCCTGCTCGTGCTCGAGCAGGAGGGCTGGACGAACCAGGACATCGAGGAGGAGGGCGACTTCGACGACTTCGGCGACGAGGAGTTCCGCGGCGACTCCCTGCGCCTCGACATGGGCGGCGAGCTCGCCGACTTCCACTGGGCCTACACCGTGCGCGCCATCGACCTCACCCTGCCCGGCGACGTGTGGAACATGGCCGGCGAGCTGGCCGACAACGGCTACTGGCAGGAGGAGAAGACCGAGAACATGGACATCAGCGGGGCGCCCGACCTCGGCACCCTGGGCATCACCCCCGACGTGATCGCCGAGTACCTCAGCGACTACATCCGGGAGGTGCGGGTGCTGGTGTGGTGGGGCGACAACGAGGACGGCACCGACCAGGTCGAGCTGGTCCACCACGTGATCAACGTCTCGGGCAAGGTCACCGACGTGGAGGACCAGGGATGACCCGCCGCCGCGCCGGATTCACCCTCATCGAGGTCGTCGTCGCCCTCGGGGTGATGGTGCTCATCGCCTCGCTGGCCTGGGGGGTGCTGGCGGGCACCTTCAAGGCCCGCGACTTCCTCGAGCGCCAGGACGTGCTCGAGCGCGGCGCCCGGGTGGCCCTCGACCGCATCGACCGGGAGCTGTCGGTCGCCTTCCTCACGAGCAACACCAGCGCGGTCAACACCTACCGCACGGTGTTCATCGGCCGCGACGAGGACGACGCCGACGTGCTGTGGTTCGCCACCCGGGCCCACCGGCGGCGCTACGCCAACGCCCACGAGTGCGACCAGGCCGAGATCACGCTGTGGACCGACACCGATCCCACCGACGATTCCGGGGGGCGACTCGCCCTGCTGCACCGCGAGAGCCAGCGAATCGACGAGAAGCCCGACGAAGATGGCGTGATCCAGCCCCTCGCCGTCGGGGTCACCCGCTTCGACCTGCGCTACCTCGACCCGATCACCGCCGAGTGGCGCGACGAGTGGGACACCACCGGCGCCGATACCCCCGACCGCCTGCCCCGGGCCGTCGAGGTGGTGCTCACGCTGGTGGGCCCCGACCCGGCCGACCCCGACGAGAGCGTCGAGCGCACCTTCGTCCGCACCATCCTGCTCGTCTCGGCCAAGGCCATGCAGCAGAGCCTGCTCAACAGCGGCCAGAAGGCGCTCGGCGACAACCAGCTCGGCGGAGGGCTCACCAAGTGATGCGCCGCCTCCTCCACGCGCTCACGCGACCCCGCGCCCTGCCCGGCGGCGCCCGGGGCGGCCGGCGCGCCGGCGGCCGGCGCAGCGGCGTGGCGCTGCTCGTCGTCGTCACGACGATGATGGTGCTCACCGTCCTCGTCACCGAGCTGAGCTACGGCGCCCGGGTGCGCTACCTCGTCGCCGCCCACCAGCGCGACCGGGTGCAGGCCAAGTGGCTCGCGCTGTCCGGCGTCAACCTCTACCGGCTGATCCTCGCGGCGAACAAGCAGCTCTCCAGCAACGAGATGCTGTCGCAGGTCAGCGACATGATCGGCCTGAACCTCGGCGACGCCCTGTGGCAGATGATCCCGGTGCTCAACACCGGCCTCATCCGCATGCTGCTCGGCAGCGGCGGCAGCGTCTCGGACGTGGACGAGGAGGCCATGCAGGAGTTCGAGCGCACCGGGCAGGTCGACGAGGAGCTGGCCGAGAAGTCGAAGGAGGCGACCGGCGTGTTCGCCGACAAGAACTTCCTCGACTTCGACGGCGACTTCTCGGCCGAGGTCACCGACCACGAGAGCCGGATCAACGTCAACTACTTCGCCAAGGAGGGCGAGGTCGCCAGCCTCCAGGAGTCGCCCACCGCCATGATGCTCTACCAGCTCATGAGCGGCGAGGAGAACGACCAGTGGTTCCACGACCGCAACATCGACCGCTGGGAGATCATCGGCAACCTCAAGGACTGGGTCGACAGCGACAGCTACCGCTCCGGCGGGCTGGGCGGCTACGAGGACAACCTCTACAACCGCCTCGACCCGCCCTACCTCTCCAAGAACGCCCCCTTCGACACCCTCGAGGAGATCCGCCTGGTCGCCGGGTGGGAGGGCGAGGTCTTCGACCGCTTCCGCGACAGCCTCACCGTCTACGGCAGCTCGCGAAAGATCAACATCAACACCGCCAACGACTACGTCCTCGACTCGATCATCCGGTCGTGCACCGCCACCGGCGCCGCGCCGACCACCTACGAGATGCAGCGCTGCCGCGAGGACCCGCGCTGGCTGCTCGTCTCGGGCACCTTCGCCAACGCCAAGGACTTCGTCCAGACCATCGGCGAGGTGTGCGGCATCGAGCTCGACTCGGACTGCGTCAAGAGCTCCGTCACCACCTCCTCCAAGACCTTCACCATCAAGAGCACCGGCCTCGTCGGGACGAGCAGCGTGACCATCACGGCCACCCTCGACTACAGCAAGTCCTACAAGGGCGACGTGCTCAACTGGCGCATCGACTGACCGCGAGCGACCCATGGCACGCATGATCGGCATCGACCTCGGAGGCCACACCGTCAAGGTGGCGGTGTTCGAGGTCAACCTCGGACGACAACAGCTCGTCGACATCCACCTGCGCGCGGTGGAGCAGGACGGCGAGAACCCCCCGACCCGGCAGGGTCGGATCGACGCCCTCGCCGCCGTCCTCGACGAGCTCGGCGCCGGCTCCTGGCGGGACGCGGTGGCGGCCTACCCCTCGGACCGGGCGAGCCTCCGCCTGGTGCGCCTGCCGTTCTCGGACCGCGAGCAGGTCGAGCGAACCCTGCCCTTCGAGGTCGAGAACCAGGTTCCCTTCGACCTCGACGACATGGTCCTCGTCCCTCGCATCGTCGAGACCGGCGAGGACGGCAGCCGGGTCCTCGTCGCCCTGGCCACCCGCGACCGGGTGGCGGGCTTCCTCGAACCCCTCGCCGAGCTCGGCGCCGACCCCAAGGCCCTGGTCGTCGACGCCGACCTCCTGTCCGAGTACGCCGACGAGGGCGTCCAGGCCGTGGTCGACATCGGCCACACCCGCACCGTGGTCGCCCTGTGCCGCGACGGCCGCCTCGTCACCGCGCGGGCCCTGTCGAGCGGCGGCCGGGCCCTCACCGCGGCGCTGGCCGAGCGCGCCGGGCTGAGCTGGGGCGAGGCCGAGGGACGCAAGCACGTCGCGAGCGTCGCCGACCCGGGCGAGGCCGAGACCGTCGAGGTCGAGCCCTCGTGGTCCGACGAGACCGGGCCGGCGGTGGACGAGTGGCTCTCGGCGGAACCCACCGCTCCCCTGCCCCACCACCCCGAGGACGGCGCCATCCTGCGCGAGGCCATCGAGCCCCTCCTCGTCGAGCTGCGCGCCACCCTCATCGCCCTGGAGGACATCCTCGGCACCGGGGTGGACGAGGTGCTGATCACCGGTGGCACCGCCCACCTGCGGGGCCTGCGCGGCCTGCTGGCGAGCACCCTCGGAGTGCCGGTGCGCCACGCCGACCTCGGCGAGGACGTCGACGACCGGGACGAACCCGGCCGCTTCGCCATCGCCCGGGCCCTCGGTTCGCGGGCGCTGCGGGGGCGGGCCCTCGACCTGCGAACCGGCGACTTCGCCTTTCGCGGCGACCTCGCCACCCTGGGCAACCTCCTCAAGTACGGCGCGGTGGCCGTCGCCGTCTTCCTCGTCGTCGGGCTCGGCATGTTCACCTGGCGCTCGATCCAGCTCCACCGGGCCATCGACGAGACGGAGCAGCAGATCCGCGAGGCCGTCCTCGCCCGCTTCCCCGACGTGCCCCCCGACAAGCTGTCCAGCCCGAGCATGGCCCTGGCGATCATGCAGGAGCGCACCACCGAGGTCACCAGCCGCGTCGACCGCCTCGGCTCGCTGCTGTCCGAGGAGCCGCCGATGCTCGACCTCGTGCGGCGCCTCAGCGAGGCCATGCCGCCGCCCTCCCAGGCGCGCATCGACGTGCGCGAGCTGAGCGTCGGCCCCACGGGCATCACGATCAAGGCCGAGACCGACGGCTACGAGGCCGCCACCCGCATCGAGTCGGCGCTGCAGGCGGCCAAGGGCTTCGAGGGGGCGCGCAAGGGCGACGAGAAGAAGTCGCGCAACGGCGTGCGCTTCAACATCACCATCCCGCGCGGCGAGGACGACGCCGGGGAGGAGGGCTGACATGGGCGGCATCCGAAGCCGGCTCGCCGGGGCGCGGGACCGCGCCGTCGACATGATCGCGGACCTGAGCCCCCGCGACCGCACGCTCCTGATGGGGCTCCTCGCCTTCGCCGCGATCCTGCTCATCGGCGGCGGGGCGTGGTGGATGAACCGGACGATCCACGAGCTCGAGGGCCGCCTCGCCGACCGGCGCCAGACCCTCCAGAACGTCCGGGAGCTCGACGCCGACTACGCCGCGGCGGTGGACCGCTCCAACGAGATCCAGCAGCGCCTGCGGGAAAGCGCCGGCACCGACCTGTCCTCCTTCCTCGAGCAGGCGGCGAGCAAGGCCAACATTCGCGAGAAGCTGTCGGCGGTGCGCGAGAAGTCCGCGTCCACCGACGACGTCCTCGAGGAGAAGATCTACGCCGTCAGCCTCGACCGGCTCACGCTGGACGAGTTCGTCGACTTCCTGTACCAGGCCGAAACCGCGGGCTACCCGATGCAGATCCTCAACCTCAAGGTCAAGACGCGCAAGAAGGGCGACGAGAAGCTGCTGAACGTCGACCTCGACGTCGCCGCCTACCGCGTGCTGTCCGAGCCCGAGGCCGACGGGAGCGAAGGATGATCCGCGCGCTGCAGCTCGCCCTCGGCACCACCCTGTTCGGCGCCGCCGTGTTCTACGCCGGCTGGCACGTCTACTTCCCCGGCGAGGCCGCCGTGGCCCGCGCCCGCTACGCGGTGCAGGAGGCCGGCAAGGGCAAGTGGGTCTTCCAGGCCGCCGACGCCTCGCCCTGGCGCCTGAGCGGGGTGAGCTTCGAAGACGCCGTGCTCGCCCGGGTCGACCAGCCCCGCCGGCGCCGCATCCGCCACCGCCGGGGCGACGATCCGGCCGAGGAACCCGCGGCGAAGGCGACCCCGGTGCTGCGCGCCGACACCCTCGACGTCGGGGTGGACCTCCTGGCCCTGGCCCGCGGAAAGAAGCGGATCCGCTACGCGATGGACGCGCTGGGCGGCGAGGCCTCCGGCATCCTCGGCCTCGACGAGGACCGCCGCCGCATCGTGCTCGACGCCGAGGACATCGACGTCAGCCAGCTCCCCTTGAAGGGCGAGAGCTGGTCGGTGGCGGCCCGGGGCCGTCTCCGGCTCGACGCCGACCTCGACATGCCCCGCAAGGCCACCGACAAGAGCCGCGGCGAGGTCCACCTCTCCATCGACGACCTCGTCATCGACAGCGCGACGGTCCACGGCTTCGACATCGGCTCGGCCACCTTCACCGAGGCCGGCCTCGACCTCGTGGTGAAGAAGGGCAAGCTCTCGGTGGACGAGGGGCGCTTCGCCTCGGACCTGTTCACCGTGGACCTCGACGGCGACGTGACCTTGAGCGACCGGGAGCCCTCCCGCTGGCGCCTGCGCCTCGAGGCGAAGGTGGAGCTCGACGAGGGCCTCGACAAGATGCTGTCGATGCTGCCGCGGGTGAAGGACGCCCGCGACGACGACGGCGTGTACCACTTCCTCTGCTCCGGCTCCCTCGGCCGCCCCTACTGCCGACCCGACCGCATCGCCGCCGGCCACCGGCCCACCCGTTCCCGCGCCGTCCGCACCCCGCGGGAGCCCCGCGGTCCCGGCCCCGACCTCGCCCCGCGGGACGAGGGCGACAAGCCCGCCGCCGACGACGACCGCCGCAAGCGCCGCCTCGAGCGCATCCGGCAGCGCCGGGAGCGCGCCCGCGCCTCGCGCCTGGAGGAGGGTCCCCCCGAAGACCTCGGCGATCGCCGGGGAGACGACATGCTCCCGCCCCGCCGCTTCCCGCCCGAGGGCGGCTTCGAGGGCGACATCCTCGACGATGAGCTGCCTCCCGACGGGCAGATGGACTTCGGCCCCGAGGGCGAGCCCCTGCACGAGGGTCCGCCCCCCGACGGGCCGATGGACTTCGGACCCGAGGGCGACTTCCCCCCCGAAGGCGACTACCCGCCGGAGGACGAGTTTCCCGAGTAGGCCGGCGCGACGGCGGGAATCAGTCCTCGTCGAGGCGCTGGCGGATGACGCGCTCGAGCTCGCGCAGGTCGGCGTCGTCGGGGTGGAGGCGCAGGCCCCGGCGGACCCGCGCCAGGGCCGCGCGCAGCTCGCCCTGCTCGACGAGGAAGCGCGGGAACAGGCGGACGGTGTCCCGGTCGGAGGGGCCGAACTGCTCGGCGAGGAGGAACAGGTCGCGGGCGTCCTGGATGCGCTCGGGCCCGGGCCGCCGGGCGTTCTTGTAGCGGGCCCAGGCGAGGTTCGAGAGGACCGCCGGGTGGTCGAGGCGCTTGGATCGGGCCCGGCTGAGCACCTTGTCGGCGCGGGCGAAGTCGCGATCGGCGATGAGCTTCCGCCCGAGCTCGAGGAGCTGCTCCTCGTCCCAGTCGAGGATGGTGCCGGGCCCGGACACCGAGGAGGTGCTGCCGCTGCGGGTCACGACGTCGGAGGTGGGGTTGTAGCCGCCGAGGTTCTCCCAGGGCCTCGCGGCGGGGCGATCGTCGGCCCCGAGGCGCGCGGCGGCGTTCTCGACCAGCTCGAGCACCTCCTCGGCGAGGCGGCGCACGTCCCGCGGCAGGGCGGCGTCGTCGGCCAGGCGGCGGTAGCGCCGCCGCATGCGCTGGGCCATCGAGCGGACCTCGGCGCGGCCCGCGTCGGCCGGCACGCCGAGGACGACGGTCGGGGGCTGCTTCCCGAGGCGTTCCGCCTCGGCGCGCAGGCGGCGCCGCAGGCTCGCCGGGTCGTGGCCGGAGCCGCTGCTGCTGCCGACCGAGCGGGTGAAGCCCTCGGCCACGCGCGCGCGCCCCCGCCGGCCGCTGACGACGGAGGTGGTGGAGACGCTGCTCGGGCCCGCCGCGCCGATGGCGGACCGCCGGGGGGAGGAGAACTCCAGGAGGCGGAGGTTCTTGAGGCAGGCGAGGTCCGGCGAGGCCTCGGCCTCGTCGAGGCCGCTGCGGGCGACCAGCTCGCCGAGGGGGGTGCGCCCGTCGGCGCGTTCGACGAGGTCGGCGAGGCGGGGGTCGAGGCCGAGCGCCCGCGCCGCCGGCGACCAGGGCGTGCGCGCGACGGCGCGAAAGCGGTGGCGCTCGACGAAGCCCCCCTGCCGCGGGTCGCGCAGGCGCTGGAACAGCAGCCGCCCGAGCTCGGCCCACAGGCCCTCGCCGGCGAGCGGCCGGCGCACGAAGTCGAGGTCGCCGCCGCGAAGGGCCTGGTCGATGCGCCCGAGGTCGGCCGGCTCCGGCGGGCCGCCGGCGAGCAGCTTCACGGTGGCCCGGGTCCCGGTGGCGCGGTCGGCGTGGCTGAGCTCGCCGGTGGCGCGCGTGACCCAGAGGCGGGCCACGGTGAAGGCGTTGCGCCGGTCGACCGGCCCCGCGCGAAGCGGGAGCGGCCGGGCGGGCGAAGGCGCCGGCGCGGCGAGCCCCCGGAGGCGGTCGGCGAGGTCGAGGAAGGAGACCGGGCGCCGCAGCACCAGCGCCACGTCGAGGTTGGCCTTGGCCCGGTCGAGGGAGGCCTCGGGCAGGTGCCGGGCGGCGAGGAGCACCACCCTCGGCGCCCCGGGCAGCCCCGAACCCGGCACCCGGTCGAGGGCGCCGGCGAGCACCAGCTCGGCGTCGGCGACGACGACGGGCGGCAGCGGGGCGACGGCGCGGGCCTCGGCCGGCGTGGCGGCCCGCAGGATCTCCCATCCATCCCCCCGCAGGACCTGGCTGCACACCCGCGCCCGGTCGGCGTCGGGCTCGACCAGGAGCAGCGCCCGGCTCCCGCGGTTCACCGGGCCCCCGAGCGGCCGCCCGACGGCACCCGTTCCCTACCGTTCATCCCCAACATGCGGCGCTCCACGATCACGAGCAGGCTAACGCGAAAACCGCCGGCCCGCCCCCGCCGTCTCCGTTTCGCCGGATCGAGCGGCGGCGGGCTACGCTGCCCGCCGGAGGTGCCGCGTGCCCCGACCCGTCCTCCCCGCCGGCCTGTACGCCATCGTCGACGCCAGCCTCGGCGACCCCGTGCGGGCCGGGGCCCGCCTCGCCCGAGCCGGCTGCCACCTGGTCCAGCTCCGCGCCAAGGGCTGGCCGGAGGCCCGGGTCGCCGAGGCGGCGGCGGCGCTGGTGGCGGCGACCCGCGACACCGGCTGCCTCGTCGTCGTCAACGACCACCCGGCGGTGGCGGCGGCGGTGGGGGCGGCCGGGGCCCACATCGGCCAGGACGACGCGCCGGGCCCCCGCGCCGCCCGGGCGGTCCTCGGGCCCGACCGGCTGCTCGGGCTGAGCACCCACGATCTCGCCCAGGTCCGCCGCGCCTCGGAGGAGGGGCTGGCCGACTACGTCGGCTTCGGGCCCGTCTTCGCCAGCCGCACCGCCAAGACCGCCTGGCGGCCCCGCGGGGTGGAGGCCCTGGCGGCGGCGGTTCGCGCCTCCCGCGTCCCCGTCGTCGCCATCGGCGGCGTCGAGGCGCGCCGCCTCCCGGCCCTCCGGGCCGCCGGGGCGCGGCACTGGGCGGTGGTCGGCGCCCTGCGCCCGGCCTACGGCCACGGCCCGGGCGACGGCGAAGGCGGCGAGGCCGCCGACGGTCCCAACCTGTCCCGGCTCCTCGCCTCCCTCGCCTGAAGGGCGCTACGCTCCGGGGGCGGCCCCCCTCGCGGGCCGCCGGAAGCCCCGCGTGTCGCTCCTGCTCCTCGCGCTCCTCGCCGTCCTGCCCGCCCTCGCCGGGGGGGCCTGGCGGACCGTCGGGCTGGCCACCCCCGCCGCCTCCCGGACGGTCGGACGCTTCGCCCTGCCCGACGGGACGCCCCTGGTGGTCCTGGGCGACCCGGCCTTCGAGATGGCCGCCGTGCAGCTTCACGCCGACCCGGCGCCCCCCGGCGCGAACGCCGCGGGCCCGGCCGAGGAGACCGGGGTGGCCCTGCACCTCCTCGCCCGCTGCGGCGCGC
This sequence comes from Deltaproteobacteria bacterium, assembly GCA_015489145.1. Lineage (GTDB taxonomy): Bacteria > Myxococcota_A > UBA796 > UBA796 > UBA2385 > S143-5. The sequence continues at coordinate 365 of WGAH01000116.1, read as the reverse complement.
CGAGCTGGCGGGAGGCCGCCGCGGCGGCGGGAGGGCAGGCGCGCGTGGACGCCGACCGCGGCATCCTCGCCGCCGTCCTCCCCGGCCCGGCGCTGGGAGACTTCCTGCGCGCCGCCGCCGGGCGCCTCGCCCACCCCGACTGCGCGCCGGCCGAAGCGGCGCGGACCCTCCCGGCCGCCCGCCGGGCCGCCGCCGCCGAGCGCCTCCGCGCCGCCCTCGACGGCGGGGCCGGCCGGCGGCTGCTCGTCCTGGCGGACTGGTCGCGGCGGGCGGTGTGGGTGGCCGAGGAGGCGGCTCCGGCGGCCCTCGCCGCGGTCCCCGACGCGCGGGTCCTCGCCGCCGCCGAGCGCCTCGCGGGCCCCGCG
>WGAH01000115.1 GCA_015489145.1 Deltaproteobacteria bacterium | reverse complement strand
GAGGGGGTGGAGATGGTCATGCCGGGCGACCGGGTGAACATGGAGGTCGAGCTGATCACGTCGATCGCCATCGAGAAGGGCCTGCGCTTCGCGATCCGCGAGGGCGGCCGGACCGTCGGCGCGGGCGTCGTCACCGACATCGTCGAGTAGCCTTCACGGCGGCGGCTGCCGGCTCGAACCGGCGGCCGCTTTTCTTTCGGGGCCCGGGTGGCCCCGTACTTGCAGGAAGAATCCCCTCGTGGTAGGGGGCGGAGCGCTCTCGCTCCGCTCGCGCGGCGCGGGCCCACCAGGCGCTCGAAGGCGGCATGGACAACCAGCGATACATCGTGATGACCTACCTGGCGGCCGCCGTGCTCGCCGGGTTCTCGGTGCACGGCCTGATGGTGCCGTTGCTGGCCAAGCTCGAGGTCGGGGATGTCCAGCTGCTCGGCTTCACCACGGCGTCCACCTTCGCCGGCATCGTGGCGGCCATCGCCACCTTCTTCATCCTCAACCGGCACCCGCTCGCCGTCTCGTTCACCGACGAGACCATCACCGAGCTCCGCAAGGTCGTGTGGCCGGACAAGGAAGAGACGGTGCGCTCGTCGACGGTCGTGGTCGTCTTCACCCTGATCGTGGCCGGGGCGCTGGCGGGCTACGACTTCGTCTGGGCGCGCCTGACCAGCATCTTTCTCTTCACCGAAGGGTGACGGGGCCGGTCCGCAGTCATCACCTCGAGCAGCTCCGCCTGTCGGATAGAGGAACCTCCATGGCCAAGCAGTGGTATGTCGTGCACACCTACTCGGGTTTCGAGAACAAGGCGAAACTCGCGTTGGAGGATCGCATCCGCCGTTCCGGCCTCCAGGACCGCTTCGGCGAGGTCCTCGTGCCCACCGAGAAGGTCGTCGAGGTCAAGGACGGCCAGAAGCGCACGACCACCCGCAAGGTCTACCCCGGCTACATGTTCGTCCAGATGGAGATCGACAACGCCACCTGGCATCTCGTCAAGGAGACGCCGAAGGTGACGGGCTTCATCGGCGGCGCGCGCAACCCGCCCCCCATTCCCGAGGAGGAGGTCCGGCGGATCACCCACCAGGGCGAGGACGCGGAGGAAGCGCCGCGGCCGGTGATCGAGTTCGAGCGGGGCGAGCAGGTGCGGATCATCGACGGCCCCTTCGCCTCGATGACGGGCAAGGTCGAGGAGGTCAACGAGGCCCGGGCCAAGCTGCGCGTCTACGTCACCATCTTCGGGCGTCCCACGTCCGTGGAGCTGGATTTCACCCAGGTCGAGAGGCTCGGCTGAGCGGCGGCCGGCCCGTACCGTGAACCACGACCGCGACCCCGTCGCGGTAGGAGCCAACGATGGCCAAGAAGATCGTCAACCAGATCAAGCTGCAGATCCCCGCGGGCGCGGCCAACCCCTCGCCGCCCATCGGCCCGGCCCTGGGTGCCGCGGGCGTGAACATCCCGATGTTCTGCAAGGAGTTCAACGCCCGCACCCAGAAGGACGCCGCCGAGCGCCTGATCATCCCGACCATCATCACGGTCTACTCGGACCGCACCTTCAGCTTCGAGCTCCGCACGCCCCCGGCCTCGGTGCTCCTGAAGAAGGCCGTCCGGGTCGAGAAGGGCTCCGGCGAGCCCAACAAGATCAAGATCGGCACGCTGAAGCGGGAGCAGGTCCGCGAGATCGCCCAGCAGAAGATGCCCGATCTCAACACCACCGATATCGATGCGGCGACCCGCATCATCGAGGGGACGGCGCGGTCGATGGGGATTCGCGTCGTCGACTGACCAGGACAGCACCTCATTCGCTTCGATTCGAGGGAGGGGGGTCGCACCCGGAGACCTCGGCGAAGCAGGACGGACGCCCGCGGGCGCCGTCCGAGGAGACACCATGCCAAGACAGGGAAAACGCGTGCGCGCGCTTCGCGAGCGTGTGGACCGGCAGCGGCGCTACCCGATCGAGGAGGCGGTGAAGCTCGTCAAGGAGCTCGCCAACGCGCGCTTCGACGAGAGCGTCGACGCGGCGATCCGACTCGGGGTGAACCCGCGCCACGCCGACCAGATGATCCGCGGCGCGGTCAGCCTGCCCCACGGCACCGGCAAGTCGGTGCGCGTCGCGGTGTTCGCCCAGGGTGACGCCGCGCGGGCCGCCGAGGAGGCCGGCGCCGACGTGGTCGGCGGGGACGACCTCATCCAGCGCATCCAGAAGGACGGCTGGCTGGAGTTCGACAAGGCCGTCGCCACCCGCGACATGATGGGCAAGGTCGGCCGCCTGGGCCGCATCCTCGGTCCCCGCGGCCTCATGCCGAACCCGAAGGTCGGCACCGTGGTCGCGCCCGACCAGGTCGGGCGGGCCGTGCGCGAGCTCAAGCAGGGCAAGATCGACTTCCGGGTCGAGAAGGCCGGCATCATCCACGCCCCCATCGGGCGGGCGTCGATGACCGAGGAGCAGATCCTCGAGAACTTCTACACGCTCCTCGCCACGCTCATCCGGATGAAGCCCGCTTCGGCCAAGGGCACCTACCTCCGTTCCATCGCCCTCAGCTCCACGATGGGGCCGGGCGTCAAGGTCGACCCGCAGGACGCCCAGCGGCGCTCCGAAGGCTACTGAGGAGGTTCGACGTGAATCCCGCACAGAAGCAAGCGCTCGTCGAGCGGTTCTCCGACCGGATCGCGAAGGCGCCCTACGTCGCCCTCGCCGACTTCCGCGGCGTCGACGTCGCCCAGATCAACATGCTCCGTCGCGCCTTCGAGGAGGCCGGCGTCGGCTACCAGGTCGTGAAGAACACCCTGGCCCGCCGGGCGATCGAGGGCACGGACAAGGAAGGCCTCGGCGAGTACCTCACCGGCATGACCGGCTGGGTGATCGCCGGCGACGATCCCATCGCGGCGGCGAAGAAGCTGCGCGACGCGACCAAGGACCTCCGCAAGCAGAAGCTCTTCGAGATCAAGGGCGGCTGGTTCGACGGGGAGACCTTGGACGCCGAGGCGATCCAGAAGGTCGCCGACCTCCCGAGCAGGGAGGAGCTCCTGGTCATGCTGCTCCGCACGATCCAGGAAGGCCCGCGGCAGGTGCTCGGCGTGCTGCAGGCCCCGGCCCGCGACCTGCTCTACCTGCTCAAGAACTACGAAAAGAAGCTGGAAGAAGCCGAGTAGCCCCATTCATCTCCCGCGGCGCCGCGAGGCGCGGCCGCCGCTTCACCCTTCAAGATATCCACCGGAGGAATCACCATGTCGGTCACCCAGGAACAGGTCGTCGACTACATCAAGAACCTCAAGCTCTCCGAGGTCAAGAACCTGATCGAGACCCTCGAGGAGGAGCTCGGCGTCGAGGCGTCCGCGCCCGTGATGGTCGGCGGCCCGGTCGCCGGCGGCGCCGCGGCCGAGGAGGTCGAGGAGAAGACCGAGTTCGACGTCATCCTCAAGAGCTTCGGCGCCAAGAAGATCAACGTGATCAAGGCCGTGCGCGCCATCACCGGCCTGGGCCTCAAGGAGGCCAAGGACCTCGTCGAGGGCGTGCCCAGCGAGGTCAAGACCGCCGTGCCGAAGGACGAGGCCGAGGCGCTCAAGAAGCAGCTCGAGGAGGCCGGCGCCGAGGTCGAGATCAAGTAGTTGGGCGCGCGTGCGCACCAGCTCCCCGGGAGGTTGCGCCGGCATGGCAGCCGCCATGTCGCGCGCGGCCTTTCCGTGCATGGGCGTCCGCCCGTTCCGGCCGCCCGGCGCGCGTGCGCGTCGGGACGGTTCGGATAGGGAGCGCCCGCGCTCATTCCCGGCTGGCGACCGCCGGCCACGGTCATCTGGGCCCCTCGTCGGGCGCACCCGGAGTCCCTTGATTTCATGAACGACTGCGTGAGCGTGATTCGCCACGGGACGGCGCGGTGGCCTCGTCCCGGGGCCACGGGTGCGCCCGGCTCCCCCTCGGGGGGCGTCGCGGCGTCGGCGCTCGCCGTCGTCTCTTTCCCGAAGGTCTTGTCGAGGCGCGTCCGCGGCGTCTCGTAGCGTGCAGGAGCTCGCACATGCCTGGTCTGCTGGCCAACAACTTCCGCTACCGTCGATCCTTCGCCAAGGTGGAGCCCGCCATCGAGGTCGACAACCTCATCCAGATCCAGCGCGACAGCTACGAGAAGTTCCTGCAGATGTCGGTGGCGCCCGAGGAGCGGGACGACATCGGGCTGCAGGGCGTGTTCAAGAGCGTCTTCCCGATTCACGACTACAGCCAGCGCGCCTCGCTGCAGTTCGTCTACTACGACCTCGACAAGCCGAAGTACGACGTCGACGAGTGCCGCGAGCGCGGCATGACCTACTCGGCGCCCCTCAAGGTGATGGTGCGCCTCGTCGTGCGCGAGGTCGACCCCGAGACCAACGTGCGGACCCTGTCCAACACGAAGGAGCAGGAGGTCTTCTTCGGCGAGATCCCGCTCATGACCGAGAACGGGACCTTCATCGTCAACGGCACCGAGCGGGTCGTCGTCAGCCAGCTCCACCGCTCGCCGGGCATCTTCTTCGACGCCACCCGGTCCAAGACCGGCGGGGCGGGCAAGACGATCTTCAGCGCCCGCATCATCCCGAACCGCGGTTCCTGGATCGACTTCGAGTTCGACACCAAGGACATCCTCTACGTCCGCATCGACCGCCGCCGCAAGCTGCCGGCCACCGTGCTGCTCCGGGCCCTCGGCTACACCACCGAGGAGCTGCTCAACCACTTCTACGAGCGCGAGCGGTTCATCTTCCGGCCCGACGCCCCGCCCCACGAGGACGACCCGAGCGAGTCGGCGCCCGAGCAGGGGGCGTGGTTCAAGGAGACCACCGAGGGGCTCCTCGGCATCCAGCAGGCCACGGTGGCCGTGCGCGACGCCGAGGGCAACGTCCTGTGCAAGGCGGGGCGCAAGTTCCTCAAGCCCTCCCTCAAGAAGATGAAGCGGGCGGGAATCCTCAAGGAGGTCGAGCGCGAGGTCAACGGCGAGAAGGTCAAGGTCTACGCCGGCGTCATCCCCGTCGCGGCCGACTCGATCATCGGGCGCATCAGCGCCTACGACATCGTCGACATGGAGACCGGCGAGATCCTCGTCGAGTGCAACGAGGAGCTCACCGCCGAGTCGGTGCAGCTCCTGCTCGACCACGGCATCCACGAGATCGAGACGCTCTACATCGACAACGTCATCGTGGGTTCCTTCCTCCGCGACACCCTCGCGGTCGACAAGATCAGCAGCACCGAGGAAGCGGTCATCGAGATCTACCGCCGGCTGCGCCCCGGCGATCCGCCCACCTACGAGGCGGCGCTGACCCACTTCGAGAACCTGTTCTTCAACGCCGGTCGCTACGACCTCAGCAAGGTGGGCCGCCTCAAGGTCAACCACAAGCTCGGCCTCGACCTGCCCCTCGACCACACCACGCTCACCCGCGAGGACATCTTCCGGGTGGTGCAGTACCTCATCGACCTCAAGAACAACCGCGGCGAGGTCGACGACATCGACCACCTCGGCAACCGGCGGGTCCGCGCGGTGGGCGAGCTCCTCGAGAACCAGTACCGCATCGGGCTGGTTCGCATGGAGAAGGCGATCAAGGAGCGCATGAGCCTCTCGGAGATCGAGGCGCTCATGCCCCACGACCTGATCAACGCCAAGCCCGTCAGTGCGGTGATCAAGGAGTTCTTCGGCTCCAGCCAGCTCAGCCAGTTCATGGACCAGACCAACCCGCTGAGCGAGGTCACCCACAAGCGGCGGCTCAGCGCCCTCGGCCCGGGCGGCCTCACCCGCGAGCGCGCCGGCTTCGACGTCCGCGACGTCCACCCCACCCACTACGGCCGCATCTGCCCCATCGAGACGCCGGAAGGCCCGAACATCGGCCTCATCGCCTCGTTGAGCACCTACGCCCGCGTCAACGAGTACGGCTTCATCGAGACGCCGTACCGCGTCGTCGAGGACGGGCGCATCACCGGCGAGGTGCGCTACCTCACCGCCCTCGAGGAGGAAAAGCAGGTCATCGCCCAGGCCAACGCGGAGCTCGACGAGGAAGGGCGCATCGTCGGCGAGCAGGTCATCGCCCGGCGCGAGGGCGAGTACGCCCTGGTCGAGCCGTCCGAGGTCACCCTCATGGACGTGAGCCCGAACCAGCTCGTCAGCGTCGCCGCGTCGCTGGTGCCCTTCCTCGAGAACGACGACGCGAACCGCGCGCTGATGGGCGCCAACATGCAGCGCCAGGCCGTGCCCCTCGTCCGCACCGACGCCCCCCTGGTCGGCACGGGCATGGAGCGCGTCGTCGCCCGCGATTCCGGCGTGACCACCACCGCGCGGCGGTCGGGCATCGTCGAGAGCGTGGACGCGACCCGCATCGTGGTCAAGACCGACGAGGTGGACGAGGGCGACGACATCGGCGCCGACGTCGACATCTACAACCTCACGAAGTTCACCCGCTCCAACCAGAACACCTGCATCAACCAGAAGCCGGTGGTGCGCCCCGGCGACCGGGTCCAGAAGGGCGACATCATCGCCGACGGCCCGGCGACCGAGCTCGGCGAGCTGGCCCTCGGCCAGAACGTCATCGTCGCCTTCATGCCGTGGCAGGGGTACAACTTCGAGGACTCGATCCTGATCAGCGAGCGGCTGGTCAAGGAGGACTACTTCACCTCGATCCACATCGAGGAGTTCGAGGCCGCGGCCCGCGACACCAAGCTCGGCAAGGAGGAGATCACCCGCGACATCCCGAACGTCGGCGAGGAGGCGCTCGCCAACCTCGACGAGTCGGGCATCGTGCGGATCGGCGCCTACGTGAAGTCGGGCGACATCCTGGTCGGCAAGATCACGCCGAAGGGCGAGACCCAGCTCTCGCCCGAGGAGAAGCTCCTCCGGGCGATCTTCGGCGAGAAGGCCGGCGACGTGAAGGACAACTCCCTCAAGGTCCCGCCGGGGGTCGAGGGCGTGGTGATCGGCGCCCAGGTCTTCAGCCGGGAGGGCGTCGAGAAGGACCAGCGCGCCCTCGAGATCGAGGAGCAGGCCGTCGCCCGCATCGAGCGGGACCGCGACGAGAAGATCCGCACCCTGCGCGAGAGCGCCGTGCGGAAGCTCGCCCGCCTCCTCGACGGCAAGGTGGCCTCCGCCGACGTGCAGGATCCCGATAGCGGCGAGGTCCTGCTCGCCGAGGGCGAGACCTTCACCAGCGAGGTCGTGGCGCGGCTGCCCTTCGACGTGTTCGAGAAGATCACCCTCGTCGACGGCGAGGACACCGAGGAGCGCATCTGGAACATCCTCGACCGGGTGCGCGCCAAGGAGGACGAGGTCCGCGAGCGTTTCGCCCAGAAGGTCGAGCGTCACCGCAAGGGCGACGAGCTCAGCCCCGGCGTGATCAAGCAGGTCAAGGTCTACATCGCGATCAAGCGCAAGCTGCAGGTCGGCGACAAGATGGCCGGCCGCCACGGCAACAAGGGCGTGATCAGCCGCATCCTGCCCGTCGAGGACATGCCCTACCTCGAGGACGGCACGCCGGTGGACATCGTGCTCAACCCCCTCGGCGTGCCCTCCCGCATGAACGTGGGCCAGATCCTCGAGACGCACCTGGGCTGGGCCTGCCACGGCCTCGGCCGCAAGCTCCAGGAGATGATCGAGCAGGCCGCGCCCATGGACGAGCTTCGGCGCATGATCGTCAAGGCCCAGGGCGGCGCCGAGGACGTGCGCGAATTCGTCGAAAAGGCCAGCGACGAGGAGCTCATCGCCTTCGCCCGCAAGTTCGGCAAGGGCATCACCGCCGCCACGCCGGTCTTCGCCGGCGCCTCCGAGAAGGAGATCAAGGAGGGCCTGCGGGACGCCGGCTTCGACGAGGACGGGCAGCAGACCCTGTTCGACGGCCGCACCGGAGAGCCCTTCGACAACCGCGTCACCGTCGGCGTGATGTACATGCTGAAGCTGCACCACCTCGTCGACGAGAAGATCCACGCCCGCAGCATCGGGCCCTACAGCCTGGTCACGCAGCAGCCGCTGGGCGGCAAGGCCCAGTTCGGCGGCCAGCGCCTCGGCGAGATGGAGGTCTGGGCCCTCGAGGCCTACGGCGCGGCCTACGCGCTGCAGGAGTTCCTCACGGTCAAGTCCGACGACGTCGCCGGCCGCACGCGCATGTACGAGTCGATCGTCAAGGGCGAGAACATCCTCGAGGCCGGGCTCCCGGAGAGCTTCAACGTGCTGATGAAGGAGCTGCAGGCCCTCGCGCTGGACGTGGAGCTCATCGAGGACAAGGAACTCCTCCGCGGCAGCTAGGCCCGGGCCCGGCGCCGCCGGGCTCCACGACGCATCCACCCTTTCCTCCAAGTTTTCTTCGCATTCAAGGTCAGCGGCGGGTACCCGCTCCGAAGGAGCCACCGTGAAGGACATGTACAAGCTCTACGAGAAGCCCAAGAACCCCCTCAACTACGTCGCGGTTCGCATCGGGCTGGCTTCCCCGGACAAGATCCGGTCCTGGTCCCACGGCGAGGTGAAGAAGCCGGAGACGATCAACTACCGGACCTTCAAGCCGGAGCGGGACGGCCTGTTCTGCGCGAAGATCTTCGGCCCCGTCAAGGACTACGAGTGCCTCTGCGGCAAGTACAAGCGCATGAAGCACCGCGGGGTCACCTGCGAGAAGTGCGGCGTGGAGGTCATCCAGAGCAAGGTGCGGCGCGAGCGGCTCGGCCACATCGACCTGGCCACCCCGGTGGCCCACATCTGGTTCCTCAAGTCGCTGCCCAGCCGCATCGGCAACCTGCTGAACATCTCGCTCAAGGACCTCGAAAAGGTCCTCTACTGCGAGTCGTACATGGTCACGAACCCCGGCGAGTCCACGCTGAAGGAGGGCGAGATCCTCAGCGAGGAGGACTACCGGGAGATGATCGAGACCTTCGGCTACGGCAGCTTCGAGGTCGGCATGGGCGGCGAGGTGATTCGCGACGCCCTCGCGCGCATGGACATCAACCAGCTCGCCGAGCAGCTCCGCGTCGACATGAAGGAGACGACCTCGGAGGCCCAGAAGCGCAAGATCGCCAAGCGCCTCAAGATCGTCGAGGCCTTCCGGGACAGCGGCAACCGGCCCGAGTGGATGATGCTCGAGGTCATCCCCGTCATCCCGCCGGACCTCCGGCCGCTCGTGCCCCTCGACGGCGGGCGCTTCGCCACCAGCGACCTCAACGACCTCTACCGGCGGGTGATCAACCGGAACAACCGGCTCAAGCGCCTGCAGGACCTCAACGCCCCGGAGATCATCATCCGCAACGAGAAGCGGATGCTCCAGGAGGCCGTCGACGCCCTGTTCGACAACGGCCGGCGCGGCAAGACCTTCACCGGCCCCAACAAGCGCCCCCTGCGCTCGCTGAGCGACATGCTCAAGGGCAAGAACGGGCGCTTCCGCCAGAACCTGCTCGGCAAGCGGGTCGACTACTCCGGCCGTTCCGTCATCGTCGTCGGCCCCGAGCTGCGCCTGCACCAGTGCGGCCTTCCCAAGAAGATGGCCCTCGAGCTGTTCAAGCCCTTCATCTACAACAAGCTCGAGGAGCGCGGCCACGTCAACACGATCAAGGCCGCCAAGAAGATGGTCGAGCAGGAGAAGGACGAGGTCTGGGACATCCTCGAGGAGGTCATCAAGGAGCACCCGGTGATGCTCAACCGGGCGCCGACGCTTCACCGCCTCGGCATGCAGGCCTTCGAGCCGCTGCTGACCGAGGGCAAGGCCATCCGCCTGCACCCGCTGGTCTGCGTCGCCTTCAACGCGGACTTCGACGGCGACCAGATGGCGGTCCACCTGCCGCTCAGCATCGAGGCCCAGATCGAGGCCCGGGTGCTGATGATGTCCACCAACAACATCCTGAGCCCCGCCCACGGGCGCCCGATCATCCAGCCGAGCCAGGACATCGTCCTCGGTTCCTACTACATGACCCGCGAGCGCCGCTTCGCGAAGGGCGAGGGGCGGGTGTTCAGCTCGCCGGCCGAGGTCGAGGCGGCCTACGATGCCGGCGAGGTGAGCCTCCACGCCCGCATCAAGGTGCGGCTGCCGGCGCCGCCGGTCGCCCAGCGCGTCGTCTCCGAGCTGCCGGAGATGGCCGACGTGCACGTGCTCATGGGCATCGACGAGTCCCGCGAGGTCCGCACGGCCCGCCACGTCTACCGCGGCAAGATCCGCGACATCCCGCAGGACGGCCAGGCCGGCGAGGTGCCGATCATGGGCGGCGACCTGGTCGTGGCCTTCGAGGAGACCGAGGTGGACGCGAGCGGGGCCACCGTGGGCGTGTCCATGCGGCACCGCACCCCCGAGGCCACGCGCTTCGACGGCATCTGGAGCTTCACCGCCACGCACCTCGTCGAGGGCGAGGCGGCGCCGGTCGGCTACGACGCCGACGGCAACGCCATCGAGGGCGAGCTCATCGAGGGCGAGGGCTTCATCGCCCGGGCCTTCACCATGCCGAAGCTCCGCCACGCCGCCCGGGTGGTCGCGACGATCAACCCGGTGGTCATCGGCGGGGAGATGGACGGGAAGTTCCTCCTCGACGCGCGCTTCAACGCGAACTACCGCATGGAGGTGCTGCGGCGGGCCTTCAAGACCCTGCGCGAGCGCTTCGCCGAGGACCTCGTGATGGCCGTGCTGCCGGCGGGCTTCTTCGGCTACAAGGGCCTCCTGCCGGCGCAGATGGACGGCGAGCTGGTCGAGACCACCGTGGGCCGGGTGCTCTTCTTCGGCATCGTGCCCGACGGCGTGCCGTTCAGCCTCGTGAACCGCCCGCTCACCAAGAAGGCCCTCGGCGAGCTGATCGACCGGGCCTACCGCGACTGCGGCGCCAAGCGCACCGTGCTCTTCGCCGACGCGCTCATGAAGCTCGGCTTCGGGATGGCCACCCAGGCCGGCATCTCGATCTGCATCGACGACATGCGGATCCCCTCCCGCAAGAAGGAGATCCTCGACGCCACGTTCAAGGAGGTGCGGGAGTACGAGCGCGAGTACTTCGAGGGCACGCTGACCGTGGGTGAGAAGTACAACCACGTCGTCGACACCTGGAGCCGGGTCACCGAGGAGATCTCCCGCGAGCTGATCAAGGAGATCAGCACCGAGAAGCTCATCGGTCCGGACGGCAAGGAGTACGAGCAGCCCTCGTTCAACTCGGTCTACATGATGGTCGACTCGGGTGCCCGCGGCTCGACCACGCAGATCCGCCAGCTCGCCGGCATGCGCGGCCTGATGGCCAAGCCCTCGGGCGAGATCATCGAGACCCCGATCACGGCGAACTTCCGCGAGGGCCTCACGGTGCTGCAGTACTTCATCAGCACCCACGGCGCGCGCAAGGGCCTCGCCGACACGGCGCTCAAGACCGCGAACTCCGGCTACCTCACCCGCCGGCTGGTCGACGTGGTGCAGGACTTCATCATCACCGCCAAGGACTGCGGCACCTACAACGGCCTCGAGATCGCCAGCCTCATCGAGGGCGGCGAGGTGATCGAGCACCTCGGGGAGCGCGTCCTCGGGCGGGTCGCCGCGCAGGACATCCTCGACCCGTACAGCGACGAGGTGCTGGTGCCGCGCAACGGCATGCTCGACGAGGCGGCCGTCGCCAAGCTCGTCCAGGCCGGCGTGGAGTCGGTCAAGATCCGCAGCGTGCTGACCTGCGAGATGCGGTGGGGCGTGTGCGCCATGTGCTACGGGCGCGACCTCGCCCGCGGCCAGCTCGTCAACATCGGCGAGGCCATCGGCGTCATCGCCGCCCAGTCCATCGGCGAGCCGGGCACGCAGCTCACGATGCGGACCTTCCACATCGGCGGCACCGCCTCCGCCAAGACGGCCCAGTCCTCCCTCGAGCTGAAGAACAGCGGCACGATCAAGTACAGCGAGCACCTGCAGGTCGTCGAGCGGATGGCCCAGGTGCAGGGTCCGGACGGCGAGCCCGTCGAGGAGATCCAGCGCGTGGCGATCACCCGCGCCGGCGAGATCTACGTGGTCGACGAGAAGGGCCGCGAGCGCGAGCGCTACGGCATCCCCTACGGCGCCCGGGTGCTCGTCGAGGAAGGTGCCCGCGTGCCCGCCAAGACGCGCATCGCCGAGTGGGACGCCTTCTCCTCGCCGATCCTCACCCTCGAGGACGGCGTGGTGAAGTTCGAGGACCTCGAGGACCAGCGGTCGATGGAGGAGTCCATCGACGACCTCACCGGCCGGCGCACGATCAGCGTCATCGACTACAAGGACACCGATCTCAAGCCGCGCATCGTGATCAAGCGCAAGGTGGGCAGCGTCACCAAGACCGTCGCCCGCTACTTCCTGCCGGTCGGGGCGCAGATCCAGGTCGCCGAGGGCGACGAGGTGCGCCGCGGCGACCTGCTCGCCAAGATCCCGCGCGAGACGACCAAGACCAAGGACATCACCGGTGGTCTGCCCCGGGTCGCCGAGCTGTTCGAGGCCCGCAAGCCCAAGGAGGTGGCGGTCATCACCGAGATCGACGGGATCGTCAGCTTCGGCAAGGACACCAAGGGCAAGCGCCGCATCGTCGTCACCCCCGAGAACGGCGAGGCGCAGGAGTACCTGGTGCCCAAGGGCAAGAACATCGTCGTCAACGAGGGGGACTACGTCCGCGCGGGCGACGCCCTCATCGACGGCGCGGTCAACCCGCACGACATCCTCAAGATCAAGGGCGAGCGCGAGCTGGCGCGCTACCTCCTCGACGAGATCCAGGAGGTCTACCGCCTCCAGGGCGTCAAGATCAACGACAAGCACATCGAGGTCATCGTCCGCCAGATGCTCCGGCGGGTGAAGATCAAGGACGTGGGCGACACCGAGTTCCTCGTCGACGAGCACGTCGAGAAGTGGCGCTTCGAGGAGGAGAACCACCGCGTGCGCGCCCAGGGTCTCCGCGAGGCCCAGAGCGAGCCCCTGCTGCTGGGCATCACGAAGGCCAGCCTCTCCACCGACAGCTTCCTCAGCGCGGCCTCCTTCCAGGAGACGACGCGAGTGCTCACCGAGGCGGCGATCAACGGCCGGGTCGACCACCTGCGGGGGCTCAAGGAGAACATCCTCATGGGCCGCCTGATCCCCGCGGGCACGGGCTTCGCCGCCTACAAGAAGCTCGGCATGACCGTCGACGACACCTCCGAGGTGGCTCAGCACATGGACCGGGCCGGCGGCGAGTAGCGCGGGCTTGACAGCCGGTGTCTCCGCCCATAGGAGGCGCCGGCTGCGGTTCGACCTTGCGGTCGGGGTCCGGGCCCGGCTCCGGCCCATCCCGCCGCTGACCGGGTCCCCCCTTCATCGAGATTTCCGAGGTACGGATGCCAACGATCAACCAGCTCGTCCGAAAGGGACGCCGGACCATCCGGCGCAAGACCAGCTCGCCCGCGCTGAAGGGCTGCCCCCAGAAGCGCGGCGTGTGCACCCGGGTCTACACGACCACCCCGAAGAAGCCGAACTCGGCGCTTCGGAAGGTCGCCCGCGTGCGGCTCACGAACGGCATGGAGGTCACCTCCTACATCCCGGGCGAGGGCCACAACCTGCAGGAGCACTCCACGGTGCTCATCCGGGGCGGCCGCGTCAAGGACCTCCCGGGTGTGCGCTACCACATCATTCGCGGCACGCTCGACACGCAGGGCGTCGAGGGCCGCCGGCAGCGCCGGTCCAAGTACGGTGCCAAGCGTCCCAAGGACCTCAAGAAGTAGGGAAGCGCCATGCCTCGTCGTCGTGAAGTCCCCAAGCGGAAGATCCTCCCCGACCCGAAGTACGGGGATCAGCTCGTCACCAAGTTCATGAACGTCGTGATGCTCGACGGGAAGAAGGCGGTGGCCGAGAAGATCGTCTACGGCGCCTTCGAGCTGGTGCAGGAGCGCACCCGGGAGGAGCCGCTCAAGATCTTCCACCGCGCGCTGGAGAACTGCCAGCCCGCCGTGGAGGTCAAGTCCCGCCGGGTCGGCGGCGCCACGTACCAGGTGCCCGTCGAGGTCCGCCCCGAGCGCCGCATGGCCCTGGCGATGCGCTGGCTCGTGTCCTTCGCCCGCAAGCGTCCGGGCAAGTCGATGCGGGAGAAGCTCGCCAACGAGCTGATCGAGGCCGCCCACAACCGCGGCAACGCCGTCAAGAAGCGGGACGACGTCCACCGGATGGCCGAGGCCAACAAGGCCTTCGCGCACTACCGCTGGTAGGGGCACCGCCCCCGCCCTGGCGCGACACCGCGCCCATCACCTCCTCGGCGCCCGGGCGGCGCCGAGTTCCTCTCTCCCTCGCGCGTGTGGTTGAGGTGACCGCGATGCCGAGGAGACGACATGCCGCACGGCCCCCACCAAGTCCGAAACATCGGAATCCTGGCGCACGTGGACGCCGGGAAGACGACGTTGACCGAGCGCGTCCTGTACGACACGGGCGCGACGCTCCGTCTCGGTGAGGTGGACGACGGCACCGCCACGACCGACTTTCTCGACGAGGAGCGGAAGCGGGGCATCACCATCCACGCCGCGGCGGTGAGCTGCCCGTGGCGGGAGCACCGCATCCACATCATCGACACGCCGGGACACGTCGACTTCACGGTGGAGGTCGAGCGCAGCCTGCGCGTGCTCGACGGGGCCATCGTGGTGCTGAGCGCCGTGGAGGGCGTGGAGGCGCAGACCGAGGCGGTCTGGCGGCAGGCGCAACGTCACGGCGTGCCCTGCATCGCCTTCATCAACAAGCTCGACCGAGACGACGCCGACCCGGGGCGCGTGGTGGAGGAGATTCGCCGCAAGCTCCACCCCCGCCCCCTGCTCCTGCAGCTCCCGGTGGGGGAGGGCGATGCGTTCCGCGGGGTGGTCGACCTCCTCGAACGTCGCCTGCTGGAGTGGGATGGCGCCGACCCCGCCGTGCGGCGCTACGCCGTCGGGCCCGTGCCCGGTGGCCTGTCCGAGGCGGTGCGGGCCGGTCGGCAGCGGCTGGTCGACGCCCTCGCCGATGGTGATGACCGCGTTCTCGACGAGTTTGTCGAGACGGGCGACGTCGGCGCCGAGCGGCTGCGTGCCGCCCTGCGTCGGGCTGTCCGCTCCGGGAGCGTCCTGCCGGTGCTCCTGGGCTCGGCGGCGCGGAACGCCGGGGTCCAGCCCCTGCTCGACGCGGTCGTCGACTACCTTCCCGGCCCGGTGGAGCGGGAGCCCCTGCCGGTCTGGGACGCCCGGGGGGAAAGCGTGGACCTGCCCCTCGGCGAGGAGGGGCCGGCCTGCGCCTACGCCTTCAAGATCGTCGCCGGGACGCCGGTGGGTCGCCTGGCCTTCCTGCGGGTCTTCGCCGGGCGCGTCGAGCGCGGTGAGGTGCTCGTGAACACGCGCACCGGACGTCGGTCCGAGGTCGAGGGCCTGTACCGGGTGCAGGCCGCGACGACCCGCCGGGTGTCGGAGGCCCCCGCGGGCGCCATCGTCCTGGTGGCCGGGATTGACGACGTCATGACGGGCGACACCCTGTGCGCTCCGGGTGAGGCCTGGCGCATCGAGCCTCCGGCCTTCCCGGAGCCGGTCATGACCGTGGCCGTCGAACCCCGCTCGGCGGCGGACGCGCCGGCACTCGAAGAGGCGCTGCGGCGGTTCTGCGCCGAGGACCCGAGCCTTCGCACGGAGGTCGAGGCCGACTCGGGACGCCACCTCCTCGCGGGGATGGGAGAGCTCCACCTCGAGGTGGTGCTCGAGCGGCTGCGCGAGCGCATCGGCCCGGTGTTTCGCTCGGCCAGGCCCACGGTGGCCTGGCGCGAGGCGCCCCTGGAGGCGGCCGAGGGCGAGGCGCGCATCCACCGGACGGCCGGGCGGCGAGGCGTGTTCGGCCACGCGCGGGTGCTCGTGCGTCCGGCGCCGGGGGCGTCGGCCGAGAAGGGGATCGCCTGGCGGGTCGCGCCGCCTCCCCGGGACCTGCACGAGGCCGTCGAGCGCGGGGTGCGGGCGGCGCTGGCGGCGGGGGCCCTGCTCGGCCACCCCGTCATCGGCTGCGCGGTCGAGATCCTCGGTTGCGACCTGCACGAGCTCGACGGCGATGCCGACGCCTACCAGCTCGCCGCCACCGAGGCGACCCGCCAGGCCCTCGCGCGGGCCGGGCTCCGGCTGCTCGAGCCGGTGATGCGGGTGGACGTGGCCACGCCGGTGGACTATACGGGCGCGGTCGTCGCCGACCTCAACAGCCGTCGCGGCACGGTGCTGAGCATGGAGACCCGCGGGACCACGCAAATCGTGGTCGCCAGGGTGCCACTCGCCTCCTTGTTCGGTTATGCCACGGCCCTTCGCTCGGCGACGCGTGGTCGGGCGACCTTTTCGATGCATTTCGAGACCTATGCGCCGGTGCCATCGCAGATGCAGGTGGAGATGGCGCGCAGCAACCCCCCTGGACCCTGAGCGGGAACCCCGGAGAGCACCATGGCGAAGGAAAAGTTCGATCGTTCGAAGCCGCACGTGAACATCGGGACCATCGGTCACGTGGATCACGGGAAGACGACGTTGACGGCGGCGATCACGCGCGTTCTGGCGGCGCGGGGTCACGCGCAGGAGATGGCGTTCGACCAGAT